>CBFDTJ010000017.1:0-23050 GCA_965612865.1 uncultured bacterium | reverse complement strand
TTTCAAGCAGAAGACGGCATACGAGATCATGCCTAGTCTCGTGGGCTCGGAGATGTGTATAAGAGACAGGAGGAAGATAAGAGATAATGGATTTTTGGAAAGAAGAGAGATTGCAAAAAGATTTATTCCCGAGATTACCATTGACGCAACCATATAAATTATACTCCCAGCACTCGAAAGTATTTCTCCATAAGAGGTAGCATCTGGTTTTATGTAAAGTGAGCCAAACCCAACAGACAGAAAAATAAGTTCCAGAGTATTGAGGCAGGAGACAGAGGTAAATCCCACCGTTTTAATGGTCTCTATGCCTCCAAGGTAGTTCACAAAAAAGTTCAGTAACCCTGCCAGGGGAATTAAAAACATTGAGTAGAGGTAAACCTTGGATAGCATGAACTCTTTTAGATTTATTGGAAAAGATTTTAGTAGAAGAAACCCCTTTCCTTCCTTACTTATCTGGATGTAAGGAAAGCGAAGGGAAAGAGAAGAAAGTATAAAGGATATCAAAAGGAAGTTAAACTGAGAGAAGATAGGCTTAAAGTAGGGAAGAAGGGAAAGTTTTGAGAAATTTGCTATGTAAACGAGAACCAGAGCTAAAATCAAAATTACCTCTGACCATTCAGATGGGGTTCTGATAAGAAGGAGAAGGTCTTTTTTTATTATCTCTCCTTTGACAGCTTTAAATAATCTTGAAATAAATAGGTTTCTTACACTCCTTCCTCGCTCTATCCCGGTGCCTTTGTAGAGATTTCTCTTAAGGAGTTTTTCTGTAAGTTTTAATGATAAAAGATAAAAAATCAGGGAAAAGAATAAAAGCTTTGTGGCTTCAATGGAGATTTCTTTCGGCTTCCTTAAAAGAGAGTAAATGAGAAGGTTGGAGATCCATGTTGATGGAAGAATAGAGATTTCCCTCATTTTTAATTTAAGAAGGTAGTTTAAAAGTATATCTTTGAAATTTACTCTGTAGAGAGCCACCGGTTTAAAAAATACGAGCATAAGATAGAGCAGGGAGAAAATAGTTATAAATAGAATTATGAGGAAATTTCTTACCTTTTCTCTTGGAGTTATCTTCAGTATTATGTGAGATATTGTTGTAGAAATGGTAGATACAAGGAGGAAGAAAAGAAATAGAAAAAATGGGAAGAGAAATATATAGAAAGGGTAGTTAAAGTATGAAGCAAGGGAGAGAATTATTGGGAGCAGGAAAAGAATTGATGTCTGTGATGAAGAGATGGTAATTTCAAATATGGTTTTTGAATATATAGAAAAGGGTTTAAGTGGATAGGAGGAGAGAAGTTCTACATCCTTAGATGAGTAGAAAAACTCAATGGAGAGAAAGAGTGATGAAAAAAGTATCAGCACCATGAACATAAGGAAGGTCAGGTTTATAATTCTTGAAAGCAGTATTTCTCCGAAAACAGGAATAGATATAACTTTGTTGAACAGGTATTTTGAGCCATAAAATAGTCCTATAAAGAAAAGGATGTATATTAATAAGAGGATTATCCTCTCCTTTATTTTTAAAAGAAACTCATTCTTTTTTATCTTCGTGTAAAGGAATATCAGGGGATCCATTCCTTGTAACCTCAAAATATATATCTTCAAGTTTTTTCTTCATCTTATCCCTTATAAAAGAAACGCTTTCCTCCATAACAATTCTTCCCTCAGTTATTATTCCAACTCTATCTGCTACCTCCTCTACATTGGGAAGAAGGTGTGTTGAGAGTAAAAACCCTTTCCCTTTTTCTGTCTCCATCTCTATTCCATCTTTAAGCTTTTTTATAGTTAAAGGATCCAAACCCACAGTAGGTTCATCAAAGAGGTATATTTTTGGAGAGCGCATAAAAATAGAGGTAAGGATGAGTCTCTGTTTCAATCCATGTGAATAATTCTTTATAAGGGTATCCATGTAATCTTCCATCTCAAAGTAGGAGACCCACTTTTCAATATCCCCTCTCCCAAAAACCTTCTTCACAAATATTAAAAATTCCATTCCAGTTAGATAAGGGTACAGATAGGGCTGCTCTGGAAGGAAGCCAATTTTTCTCTTATACTCTATGTCATTCTCCTTTACTTCCGATCCACAAACAATAATCTTTCCAGAATCAGAGGGTATAATTCCTGTTATTATCTTCAAAGTTGTGCTTTTACCAGCGCCATTGGGTCCTAAAAGTCCATATACCTCTCCTTCGTTGATATGGAAACTAATCCCCTTAAGAACCATCTTTTTACCAAACGATTTTTTTAAGTTCCTCACCTCAAGAATTGCCATAATTAAATTATATCAGTATGGTTTAAATCTGATAAAATTCTTGTATGGAAAAGAGTGAGCTTAAGAAAATAGTCCTTGATGAAATTGAGAGAAGAAAAGAGGAGATAGTTTCCCTTTGTAGAAGCATATACGAGGAGCCTGAGGAGGGTTTCAGGGAGTTTAAGACAAAAGAGAAGCTAAAGAGTTTCTTTGCAAAGGAAAACATACCCTATGAGGAATTTTCCATAACAGGGATAAAAGGAAAAATATCAGGAAAAGGTGATATAAACATAGGAATCTTTTCAGAGATGGATGCCCTTTTTAATCCTTCACATCCAGACAGCAAGAATGGACTTGTTCACGCATGCGGACATTTTGCACAGATTGGTTATCTTCTGGGAGTTGCTCTGGGTATTAACAGAATTAAGGAGCATCTTTCTGGAAACATCTTTCTCTTTGGAACCCCTGCTGAAGAGTTTATAGATCTCTCGTTCAGAGAGAAACTAAAAAATGAGGGGAAAATAAGATTTTTTGGTGGAAAGCAGGAGATGATAAGAGAAGGAGTTATAAAAGATGTTCATATTGGTATAATGGCACACGGTGATTCATCCTACAGCGGAAGATACTTCACTATAAGATACAGAACCAATGGCTTTATATCCAAGATGATAAAGTTTAAAGGAAAACCATCTCACGCAGGAGCAGAGCCAGAGAAGGGAGTAAATGCTCTTCACATAATGACCCTCTCCATAAATGCAATAAATATGCTCAGGGAAAGATTTAAGGATAAAGAACACATAAGAGTTCACTATATAAGTACAAAAGGGGGAGACAGCGTGAATATTATCCCTGATGATGTTCGTATGGAGATGTATGTAAGAGGTTCAAGTATTGATGCAATCTTATCCGTGGATAAACTTGTGGATAGAGCAATTGTTGGATCCTCCTATGCTCTTAATGGTGATGTAACTATAAAAACCATTCCCGGTTATCTTCCACTTATTCAGAATGATTGTCTCTCAGAGATTTTCAAAAAGAATGCAGAGGAATTTGGAATTGAGGTTAAAGAAAGAGATTTTAGCGGTGCATCTACTGATATGGGAGATGTTTCTCATCTTATACCTGTTATACATCCCTCTTTTTCCGGGTTTTCCGGGGATTTTCACGGAGATAACTTTAAGATGGTGGACGAAGAGATGGCTCTTATAATTCCAGCAAAGGTTATAGCCATGACACTAATTGATCTTCTTTATGATGGTGCAAAAAATGCAAAGAAGATACTGGATAGTTTTACACCACTACTTACAAGGGAAAGATACCTTTCTCTTATGAATGGACTTGAAAGAGAAACTACTCTTTCTTCTGAGATTCATCCTAAAAGTGATGGATAAAAAAGTTTTTTGCCCTTTTTCTTTTTTATTTCGTCCCACCGGGTGAGTATTTTCACTGCAAGGTTGGCAACCTGTATTGCTCTCTCCTCTCCCACATATGCAAACTCATTGGTTACTCTATTGGCTATAACTACACACACAGCTCCTGCCCTCAATTTGTATATTGAGGAAAGCACGAAAAGTGTTGATGCTTCCATTTCAAAATTTGTGACATTTGCTGCCTTCATATCATGATATATATCTTTAGCAAAGGATGGAATGTATCCATTCATTCCCGGTCTTCCCTGACCTACATAGAAGGAGTCTGTGGAAGCTGTGATACCAAGATGGTATCTAAAGCCGAGCTCCTCTGCTGCTTGAATTAGGGCGAGGGTTACTTCGTATGAGGCAAAGGCTGGATACTCCCCCCTAACATATTGGTGAGTTGTTCCTTCAAGTCTTACTGCTGCTTGGTCGATTATTATATCTCCAAGCCCAATTCCTTCCTGAATAGCACCTGTGGTTCCCACCCTTATAAATGTATGTGCACCAATTCTTGCAGCCTCTTCTATTGCTATGGCAAGAGATGGGCCACCAATTCCAGTGGATAGTGCTGATATGGGGACACCCTTGTATTTTCCAGTGGCAGATTTGTACTCTCTGTGAAAAGCCATTATTTTTCCCTCATCCCATGTCTTTAGAATTCTATCGACCCTCCCGGGGTCTCCTGGTGTTAGTACATAAGGAGCCAGATCCCCTGGTTTTAAATCAATATGATATTGTTTTCCCTCACCTGTCTCAGGTCTCTCTGCTGATTTAAATTTATCCTCCATTTATTACCTCCTTAAACAGCTTTTTCTTTATATTTACAAAAGCTTTTATAGTAGATTTCCACATTCCTTCATCTATATTATAGTTTGAATATCTGGAAATGACAAAATTTTCTGTAATTAATTCCATCTCTTTTGAGATGATGGGTTTTTCTTTAAGCACCTTCTCCTTGTATTCCAGAGGGGTTTCATAGAGATTTTTTCCAACAATCACCCTTAACTTATGTATAAGTAATTTGTAGAGTTTAATTATTCTTTCTCTTGGATTACCTGATAGACTCTCCTCTGCCTCCCCTGACGGAGTCACCCTGAATTCATCAGCTGCAGCGCTTTTTCTTGCGCTCTTTTCTCCAAAGGTTTCTTTGTACAGGTGAAGAATGAAGATTATTATCATTATAGAGGCAAGAATAGATACTATGACTATTGAAGTTACCACAAAGATATCAATGGATGTTGATTTGATCTCAGGTATTCCAGTACCCTTTAAAAATCTATTTATATACCTCGAGAATCCAATTGTAATACCTGTACTTCCGCTGCTTCCCCTCCTCGAGAGCTTCGATATAAACCTAACAAGCTTTGTAAATGGAATATAGGATAGATACAGAAGTATAAACAACCCAAAAGACCCCATGGTAGAAGCAACAAAAACAACCAGAGCTTTTTTCCTCCCCACCGTATTTTTTATGTTCTTATATAGAAGAATCAGTATTAAAACAAGAAAGATAATAAGGCCAAAGAGAGAGATTACATATATGTAGTTAAGAACAAAGGAGAGAACTTTCCTTGCCATTTCCCCGATGGATATTCTGGGAATGGATGGTTTTATCTCTTCTTCACCCTCGAGGGGGGAAACTTCATAGACTGGATTTTCACCTGACTTACTTTTAGGAGTCATGGTTAAAAGGGATTCGGGAATAGGTATACTTTTTATCTGTGGTAGAACCAGAAACAGAGGAGAGACGGTAATTAGAAGCACAAACAGAATGATTATACCCTTCTTATACTCCTTTCTTATTAGAAATCTATTTTCCCACAGGGAAAGATTTTTCTCTCTTATATTCTCTATAAAGAGAGAAAATAAAATAGTGATAAAGCCAAGAAAACCAATGTATATGTTGAACCTGCCCGCCGTTTCTGAAAGGTACATTGCCACTGATAGAAACACTATTGAGAGTGCTGCAGGGAAGTACGAATTAATCGAGATCAAAAGAATTATGGTAAGAAGTGTAAATAATAGAATGAGAGAAAAATTGGCAAGAGAATTTAAGGGAATTCCGTACAGGATTAAAGAGAAACAGAGGACAAACACTAAAGCTGAAAATATGGAGAGCTTTCTTTTATCCTCCGTAAGAAGGAGGAACAGAGGCAAGATAGATATAGCATAGAGAAATGGCTTGTCAACAAGGGTGTATAAAAACACCAGTAAAGCCATTGATAAAGGTACAACTCTTGGTGATTTAGATATAAGTGAATCTTTCAATGGAATCATTTCCTCTGATTATCATTATGTTTATTCTTTCTCTTTTAATATTTTCCTTTATCCTTCTTATTCTGTCAATTTCCGGGGTTTCCCTTGGCTGGTATGGATGGGGTTTCTCCCACGGGAATAGAAAACCAAAGTCAGGGATAAGAAGTATGGAAACGAAAGTGGATGGATTCTTCCTCTTCATTAAATCGAGGAGGTCATGGGTATCCATTGTTTTTTTTATTAGTATTATGTTTTTCAACTTTCTTAGTGTGGACCAATTTTTTCTAAGAAACTCTGTGAATTTTATGTCTTTTATATCCTCAAAGGAAGATATTTCCCTCAATAACCTTATAAGATGTTCCTTCCCGCTTGCTTCAGGAATTCTTTCTTTTCCAATAATCCAGAGTCCATATCTAAACTTTACAAACTCAAAGTAGTTAAAAAGAGATGCCGTTATTGTGGATATGTGATTTAAGAATATCTCTTCGTTCCTCCTATCCCTTGTGGCAAAGGGTTCTATAAGCACAGTGACTGTTGTTATGGCAGTTGGTGGAAATTCCTTCACCATGAGTTTTCCAGTGTGGGCAGAAATCTTCCAGTGAATTTTTTTTAAATCCTCATTCCCCGTATACTCTCTAACCCCCACAAGGGATGTGTAATCTTCAAATATCTTCTCTTTTACCCTGATTCCAAAGGATGGTTCTTTAATGGGAATTCTTGGTCTTGAAATTTTTATAATTCTTGGAAATACATAAACTTCCTTTTCCTCTCCAATCAGCCTTTCCTCTCTTACAAGCCCGAGAGGATCGTATGTCCTTATCTTTACCCTGCCAAGCATGTATTTCCCCCTTCTCTTGGCAACAAGCTCAACTTCAAATTCATCCTCTTTATTGAAAATAGGCGAGAAAGTTAGGTTTCTTTCCCCTTTTGATATAAAAAATACTGGAGTTTGAGGCAGGATTTCAACCACAGGAAGAAATGAGAAGGTTTGAACCTGGAAATTCAATCTAATTTTACTCCCCTCAATCACATTGGACGAGCTTATCCTCATCTTTACTCCTACATTTTCAAGACCTCTTCTAAGGAGAATTTTTAGAAACACTATGTATGCTATAAAGAATAAACTCACAGAGAATAAAAAGTGTGATTTTATAAAGATAGAGAGAATGAGTAGAAGAATTAGTAGTATTTCTTTTCTACATCTTCTCATCAATGGGAACTTTCACCCTTAGTAAAGCTTCCTCAATGACTTTTTCTTCCGTTATACCTTTAAGCTTTGCTTCAGGCTTGAGGATTACCCTGTGGTTAAATACTGGGGTTATAAGGTCCTTTACATCATCAGGTATGACAAAGTCCCTTGAGGAAAGAAGTGCTTTAGCCTGGGAAACTCTCATGAGGAAGAGTAAACTCCTTGGAGACGGACCAAGGTAGACATTCTCATCCTTCCTTATCTCGTTCCCCAGTTCAACAATGTAGTTTTTGATTCCATCATCAACGAAAATATTAATGACTTCCCTTTTTAAGGATAGTATATCCTCTGGTTCAAGAACCTCGCCGATTGTATTAATAGGGTGTTCCTTCTCAAGTCTGTCAAGCATCTCCTTTTCCATAAGGGGTTCAGGGTATCCTATTCTTATTCTCATAAGAAACCTGTCCAGTTGAGCTTCAGGAAGGGGGAAGGTCCCTTCGTACTCAATGGGGTTCTCAGTTCCTATTACAAAAAATGGTTCTGGTAGAGTGTGAGTTATTCCATCAACTGTTACCTGTCTCTCCTCCATGGCTTCGAGGAGAGCAGATTGGGTCTTTGGCGTTCCTCTATTTATTTCATCGGCAAGAAGAATGTTTGTAAAAATTGGACCCTCCCTGAATTTAAAAACCTTTTCTCTTTCATCCCAGACAGACACACCGATTATATCAGATGGCAGTAAGTCTGGTGTAAACTGGATTCTCTTGAATTTAAGATTTATACTTTTAGAAAGTGCTCTTGCAAGCATGGTTTTACCAACTCCAGGTACATCCTCAATGAGGATGTGGCCATCTGCAAGAAGTGCAAGAACAACTCTCTCCACTACTTTTCTTTTTCCAACAATTACCCTTTCAATGTTTTCAATTAAAGTTTCTGTTTTCTTCACTTGTTCTCCTTCTGTTTTGGAGATATTGGAAGTGGTATGTATTGAACTGATGGTCTTCCTATACCAGATTGTGGATAAAGGCTCATTAAGGCATAAACTTCCTGTGGCATCTCTGTACTCACCTTAAGCCCCAGTTCCTTAATCCTTTCGTAGGTTAAAGGATAATCGTGTGTCCACTTTCCACTTGAAAGCTCCTCTGCTATCTCCTCTACTTTTTCTTTACTAAGCACTCCCTCTTCAACTTTGTCAGAGAGGAGCTCAATGGCAAATTCCTTTACCTGTCTTATTGCCTTCTCTGATACATCAGCAAGGATTAAGGTTTCATCGTCAACCTTGTTTATATCCTTCTTCTTCACCACATTTAATATTGAAACGGCAGGATATGTTCCAATCTGTGGATCAATGGGTCCAAGTACTGCATTTTTATCCATCACAATTTCATCAGCAGCAAGTGCAATGAGTGTTCCACCGCTCATTGCATAGTGAGGGATAAACACTGTGACTTTACCTTTTCTTTTTGCAAGGGATCTTGCAATTTGCTCTGCTGCAAGAACCAGTCCTCCAGGGGTGTGAAGAATCAAATCAATGGGAACATCGTCAGGAGTTATTCTTATGGCTCTTAAAATTTCCTCTGAATCCTCAATGTCTATCATTTTTCTAAAAGGAATTCCAAAGAATGAGAGAGATTCCTGTCTGTGAATTAAAGTTATAACCCTTGATTTTCTCTTATTCTGAAACCTTGCAATAAGTTTTATTCTTTGAAGCTCAACTTCTCTCTTGTGAAGTGCAGGGTAAAAAATGGATAGAAGAATTATTATCCAGAATATAAGTGAAAAGTAATCCATTGTCATTTTAGTCTCCTGAGAGCCTCCTTCATCTTTTCAAGCCCTTTTCTTATATTGTCTTTGCTTGTTGCGTATGAAAATCTAAGATAACCTTCTCCATACTCACCAAAAGCTGTACCTGGAAGTGCAGCTACTCCTGCCTCATTTAAGAGGAAATCTGCCACCTCTTTGGATGTTTTTCCAAAACTCTTTATGTTTGGAAAGACATAGAAAGCTCCTTTGGGAAGTTTGCATGAAACACCAGGTATCTCGTTCAGGCCGTTAACAAATATATCTCTTCTCTCCTTGAATTCCTTTACCATAACTGAAACCTCATCCTGTGGTCCTGTTAATGCCTCAACACCTGCCATTTGAACAAAGGAGGTTGGGCATGAGTAAACATTTATTGCGTACTTGGCTAACATATTTATAATTTCTGGCTTTGCCACGGCATATCCAAGTCTCCATCCTGTCATGGCGTAGGTCTTGGAAAACCCATCTATAAGAATCACCCTGTCTCTTATCTTTTCTACACTTGTTATGGATACAAACTCTCCTTCATAAAGAATTCTTGAGTATATTTCATCTGAGAGTATGTATATCTCCCTATCACCAATTATTTCAGCAATACCTTCAAAGTCCTCCTTTGTAAGAACTCCCCCTGTTGGATTCTGAGGAGAATTGACAACTATTATCTTTGTCTTATCTGTGATTCTTTTCTCGAGATCATCAAGGGAAAATCTAAAATCCTTCTCCTCAAGAAGTGGAAGAGGAACTGGTTTACCTTCAGCAAGAAGGGTTGCAGCATTATAGATTGGATAGCCTGGATCAGGATAAATTACCTCTTCACCAGGGTTGACGAGGGATAGAATTGAAAATGTTATGGCTGGTTTTGCACCAACAGTCACTATTACCTGTTCGGGTTTTACATCAAAACCCCTTGTCTTTGATATGTAATCCGCCACAGCTTTTCTTATATCCATAAGTCCCGATGAGGGGGTGTAGTGTGTATAGCCATTTTTAAGTGCATCAATGGCTGCATCCTTTATGTTCGTTGGTGTATCAAAGTCGGGTTCTCCTATCTCAAAATGGAGAATCTCCCTCCCCTCTGCCTCGAGTTTCTTAGCTTTCGCAAGGACCTCAAAGGCACCTTCTGTTCCCATTGTTTTGGTTCTTTCAGCAAATTTGACCTCCATTTTTACCTCCTTGAGTATTGTCTCAAGGGAATTATACAACAAAAAAGTTTTTATGATAAGATTTTCTTGTATGAAACTATTTAAATTTCTCTCCTTTATAAAAGAGAAAAAGGAACTGATAGCTGACCTGGAGGAGTATCTCATCCTTTCAGGTTTTGGTATCTCCTTTTCAGAGGAGATTATCAAGGTCTTTAAGAAGAAGGGAGAGAAGGGTGTAAGGGAGTTTCTTATAAACTCTATAAAAGATGCGGGGAAAGAACTTTCAAGAAATGACTTTTCAGTTTATCTATTCTCTGGAGTAAATGGAAGTGGTAAGACCACATGCATAGCTAAAATTGGAAATATGCTTAAGAGGGAGGGAGAGAAGGTTCTTTTTATCTCAGGTGATACCTTCAGGGCAGGAGCCACAGAACAGCTCACTATCTGGGGAGAGAAACTAAACATAGATGTTTTTTCTGGAAAAAAGGGAGCAGATCCTGCAAGTGTGGTTTATGATGGTATTATTTATGGAAGAAATAGAAACTTCACAAAAATACTTGTGGATACAGCAGGGAGGCTTCAGGTAAAGAAAAACCTTATGAAAGAGCTTGAAAAAATAAGGCGTGTTATTGAGAAGCTTGCTAAAGTTACAGAATCAATACTTGTTCTTGATTCCACAGATGGAGAGAATCTGTACTCTCAGGTGGAAAATTTTAAAGAAGTTTCAAAGGTATCATCCCTCTTTATCACAAAGCTTGATTCAACAATCAAACCCGGTGTAATCATTCCAATATATGTAAAGTACAAAATTCCAATAACATATCTATTTACAGGGGAGGATATTAATGACTTTTCTCCCTTTGACCCAGTTGAATTTGTAAACTCAATTCTAAATCCCTACTTTTCATCTTAGGCTTATAAGGAATATTGAGAGAGTTGCAAGTATAATTGCAAATATCTTAATCTTAGAGAGATACTCCTTAAATATCAGCCATCCTCCAACATTCAAGATGAAAATACTCATAGCACTGAATATGGGAAAAGCCACAGAGGATTTTATTATTGAGAACGAGAGAATCATGAGGGAGTTTTGAAAGAGATTTGAAAGACCAACAAAGAAGCCTACCACTATCTCTGGCTTCCTTACTTTAACTCTATTTTTGATAAGGATGGATATGCCAATTAGAGAAGCCACGAAGAATACCACAAGAAGGAATATGCTCCTGTACTCCACAATTCCATATTTTTGATAGAGTTTATTCAGAAACTGCGAGGTTCCACCTGTTATGTAGAAAAGGTAGAGGGAGGAATGGAGTTTCCTCTTGAGTTCCTTTATAGAGGATAGGGAGAAGAGTGCTATGGAGAATACTGCAATGCCTATGCCAAACCATTGCCACATGTTTGGAATCTCGAGCCACAAGACCATGGAAAGAGTCATAGGGATAAGTACATTCAAAGATCTTACAGTCCCTGTGGTGGCAACCCCGTTTTCCTTAACACTTTTCTGGTAGAATATAAAAGCTACGAAGAAAAATATTCCTGCAACGACTCCAACAACTATAGCCCAGATGATGCTGGACCCGGGAGAGAGAACTTTACCAGTTTTTAATGCGTTACTAAACTCCTTTAGAAAAATTCCGGGATTTATTTCTTTTGTCGGAAAAATTCCTTTCGATATGACGATTATTAAACTTATAAAGAATCCCGCAATGTAATTAATTGTTGCCACAACAAAACGATTAAGCCCCTTTGACTCACTATATTTAAACAAAAGGGCAACAGAGGCACTAAAAAAAGAGGCAAGAATTAAATAAACCATGAAGAAATTATACTACGACTTCTTCATTATTTTTTCAAATTTTTTCAAAGGTAGTGTATTTATAATGTCTTCCTTTGTAAGCCACCCCCTTCTTGCCACTCCAATTCCATATCTCATATCTCTTAAAGATACTGCTGCGTGGGCATCTGTTCCTATGGTAAACTTCAAACCGTACAGGCTTTTTGCATGCATTACATTCAAATCACTTAAATCAAGCCTTGATGGTGTTGCATTTATTTCAAGAAACACACCTGTATTCTTTGCTTCTTTAAATATCTCCTCAATATCCACTTTATACTCTCCCCTCTCGCCAATTATCCTCCCGGTGGGGTGTGCAATTATTTTTACTTTCTTAATTCCCATTGCCCTTTTAATTCTATTGGTTATCTTCTCCATGCTCTGGTTAAATCCAGAGTGAATTCCTGCTATACAGAAGTCAAAAATGTCAAGCTCTTCCTCAGGAAAATCAACACTTCCATCTGATAGAATGTTTAATTCTACAGAGAAGAAGATTCTAAACTTATCGCCAAACTTTTCGTTCAGTTTGTCTATCTCCTTCTTCTGTTTCTTAAATTTCTCAATGGACATTCCTGATGCCACACCAAGAGATTCTGCATGATCTGAGATTACAATGTATTCATAGCCCATCTTTATCGCTTCCTCTGCCATTTTTTCTATGGAATCCACCCCATCTGAGTATTCTGTGTGTACATGGGTGTCTCCTTTTATGTCTTTATAATCAATGAGTTTTGGCAATTCCCCCCTTATTGCCTCCTCAATCTCTCCTCTATCCTCCCTCATTTCAGGGGGTATCCAGGGAAGGCCAAGGAGAGAGTAAACATCCTCTTCCTTCTCTCCCCCCATTCTTTTCTCCCCTTTAAAAATCCCGTACTCATTTATCTTGAGTCCCTTCTTTATTGCAAGTTCTCGTAGTTTAACATTGTGCTGTTTTGAACCTGTAAAGTATTGAATGGCTGCCCCAAAAAATTCTGGTTCCACTACCCTAACATCAACCTGTATGTCTTCCTCTGTTATCACTGAGGTTTTTGTTTCTCCTCTCACCAGCACTTCTTTAACCACAGGAAGGTTTGAAAAAACCTCCATGACTTTCTCACTCTCTCTGCTTGTTACAAGTATGTCTATATCACCTATGGTTTCTTTCATTCTCCTTATGCTTCCGCAGATCTCAATTTTATCCACAGGTGCTTTCCTTTTGATTTCATCTTTTATAAACTCAGCCAGAGGAAGAGCAAGACCAATAGATACTCTCTTTTCCTCTTTCTTCTTCATACCCTGAAGGGCTTTAAGGATGTTTTCTTCCTTCTTTGGTCCAAAGCCGGGAAGATCCCTTATTTTCCCTTTCTCTGCTGCTTCTTTTAGCTCCTCAACGGTCTTTATTCCAAGATGCTTGTATAAAGAGAGTGCTGCCTTTGGTCCAATTCCAGGAATCTTTTCAAGTTCCAGAAGTGATGGGGGCACCTTCTTTTTAAATTCCTCAAGTTTTTCAATGGTTCCTGTTTCAAGAAACTGTTTTATCTTCTTTGCAATTCCTGATCCAACACCCTTTATTTCTGTAAGTTTCCCCTCCTTTGCAAGTTCCTCTATGGGTATTGGAAGGTTTTCTATCCTCCTTGCTGCCTCAATGTAGGCGTTTATTTTAAATGGATTTTCTCCTGCAAGTTCTGCAAGGGATGCAAGTTCGTATAACTTATTTGCAACCTCTTTATTCCTCATAATTTAATTATAATCCCTTACCCCTATTTTTATATTTTAAATAACAAAAGAATCTATTTTTAAGAATTTATAAACCAAGATAGGCTTTCCTTACATAATCGTTTTTAAGCAATTCTTTACCTACTCCGGTAAGTGTAATTTTACCTGTTTCTATAACATATGCTCTATCAGCTATCTCAAGACTTTTATAAGCATTCTGCTCTACAAGCAGTATTGTAACTCCAGAGTCCTTGATATCTATAATTGTTTTGAATAGTTCAGATACCAGTTTGGGAGCGAGTCCCAAGGATGGCTCATCAAGCATCAAAAGCCGAGGTGCGGACATTAGTCCACGAGCGATAGCTAACATTTGTTGTTCCCCTCCGCTTAAATTTCCAGCAATCTGTTTTTTTCTTTCTTCCAATACCGGAAAGAGAGAGAAAACTTTTCTAAGTAACTCGGTGGTTTTTTTAGACGCTTCAGGAATATACATAGAGCCTAAAAGGAGATTGTCCAATACAGTCATTTCTGAGAAAAGCTCTCTTCCCTCGGGAACCAATGACAATCCTCTCTTTGCTATGAGATGAGGTGGGAGATCCTGGATTTCCTCACCATTAAATTTTATCTTACCTTTTTTAGGATGCATAATTCCTGAAATTGTTTTTAATGTGGTAGTCTTGCCAGCCCCATTTGAACCCACGAGGGCAACTATTTCTCCTTCTCCAACACTGAAAGATAGATCCCACAGAACTTGAACATCCTCATAGAATACATTTATATTTTCAACATCTAGAATAGTCTTTCTCATACCGTTTTCTCCTCTCCCAGATAGGCCTCTATCACTTTTTGATTATTTACTACTTCTTCAGGCTTGCCCTCAGCTATTTTAATACCGTGATCTAAAACGATGATTCTATCAGATATATTCATTATTGCTTTCATAACATGCTCAACAACAAGAATTGTAATTCCTAAATCTCTTATTTTTTTAATTAAATTGCAAGCTTCCATTACTTCCGATGGATTTAAACCTGCCATTACTTCATCCAGCAGGAGAAGTTCTGGTTGAGTAGCCAACGCCCTGGCTAATTCCAATTTTTTCCTGTCAGGTACTGTTAAGTTTGAAGCCAGCTCTTCCATTTTCCTATCTAAACTAACTAATTCGCATATTTCCTTTGCAGTTTTTGAGAGATTTTTTCTATTTCCTGCAGATTTTTTGCTGAAGAGAAGAGCAACATATACATTTTCGAAGACGGTCATTTCTCTCAGCGGTTTAGTTAACTGAAAAGTTCTTCCTATACCTAAATTACAGCGGATATACGCAGGAAGTTTTACGATACTCTTCCCCTTAAAAATGATATCTCCAGAGTCTGGAAAAGGCGAGGATCCATCAGGCGGTCTTATTCCAGTTATCATATCAAATACTGTGGATTTACCTGCTCCATTTGGACCTATTAAACCAACAATTTCTCCCTCTTTTATATTGAAGGAGACCTTATTCACCGCTACCAAGCCTTTGAATGTTTTAGTAATATTTTTTACCTCAAGTAACTCCATTTTTTAACTCCTCTTTATAATTGATTTAAAAGGATTTCTAAAACCTTTTCTACCTTTAGTAAGTAAACCTATTACTCCGTTTGGCATAAACAGAACTGCAAGAATGAGTATTATTCCATATCCTATCATATGTCCGTAACGAATCTTGAGTCTTAAATATTCTTCAAGTATCTTTAGAGAAGCAGCTCCTATAAAAGCTCCTTCAACTGAATAGATACCTCCAAAAATTGCCATCGCAAGTATCGCCACAGAGATATGCAATCCAAAGACTTCATCTGGCACAATAAATGTGACATAATGCATAAAATACGCACCAATTACCCCTGTTATAAATGCGCTTATTAAGAAAGCCACAATTTTATACTTTGTTGGATTTATTCCTATTGAGTTTGCCACTCTCTCATCATGACGTATAACTGTAGAGGCAAATCCTATTTTTGAGTTACTCACGAAGTAAGCGATTATAAGTGTAAGGAATGCAAGGAATAAACTCAAATAGTAGTTTGGAAGGATCTTATTATCAAATAAAGGTGGAACTGCTATGCCAGTTGCACCTCCAAGGATTTTTCTCTCCATATTTGATATAACAAGTAATGTTTCAGCAAAACTAAGAGTGGCAATTGAAAAGTATATCCCCTTTAATCTTAAGGTTATAGCTCCTAAACCTAAGGCGAAGATACTTGATACGGCGCCTGCGAGTACGAACTCGACAAAGGGTGAAGAACCAAAGTATTTACAGAATATTGCTGCAGTATAAGCCCCTATACCAAAAAAGGCAGCCTGTCCAATTGATACTTGTCCTGTTTTTGCAAGGATTCCTATAGCAATAGTTAGAGCTATATATATAAAAACACTTGTGGCAAGATGAATATAATACGAGCCTATAAACAATGGTATGCTTGCACTTATCCCAAATATGATTATCCAAGATAGTATTATTTTTTTAATATTGTTTCTTTCCATCATTCTGCCCTCATTCCTTTTAATCCACTGGGTCTTACAGCAAGAACAATTAAAATAATTAGAAAGGATACCCCTTCTGCCCATCCGGGACCCTGGGGAACATACACACTTATATACGATTCAGATAAACCCAATATTAAGCTGGCTATTAATGTCATATTAATATTTCCCAATCCCGCAAGAGTCAGAATAGCAAAAGCACGCAGACCCAGCCTTGCTCCCACGTATGGAGATGTGTACATTACTGTACTTATTAATCCCCCAGCTATTCCAGCTAAAGCAGCAGATATACCAAATGCTATTGTGTAAAAGAGAGGAACATTAATTCCTACAAGATAAGATGCTGTTCTATTCTGACTAACAGCATTCAGGGTCTTGCCTATTTTGGTTTTTGAAAGGATGAAGTTCAGAATTAAAGCTATTGCTACACCAATTATAAAGACAATCAATCTGTCTTTGCCAAATTGTATATTTCCTATTTTTACACTTACCGTTTCTCTGGAGAGAGCTAAAGGATTAGCTGTCCATAATATTAATGCTATGTTCTGAAATAGGACCGAAAAACCAAAAGTTAAAAGTACTTGGTCAATTGAGGGAGCATCAAGTATCTTCTCAATTGCGAGTTTATGCATTAAAACACCAATAAGAAAAACTATTCCGGCATCAAGTATTAAAGAGATATAGGGATTAACTCCAAACAGAATGAACATCCAGTAAGTTATATAGGCACCTATCATTACAAGCTCACCATGAGCGAAGTTTATAATCCTCATTATTCCAAAGACGAGAGCAAGTCCCAATGTTACAACAATATATACCCCAGAAGTTAGTATTCCATTAAAGGTTGTTTGCAAGAAATTTGTCATATTACCCTATTGAGGGGGTTTCCCCCCTCATCCTCCTTTCTTATGATTTACTAATCCCTTTCCTTCCAGCTTGGCACTGGATAAATAACCTTACCTTCAGCTACCTCTGGTGGAAATACAACTACAGGTTTAAGGTTTTGCCACTGTACCATAACAAGATTAGTAAAGGCTTGATGGAGTCCACCCTCATCACTGGGTTCAAATTTTAATCTTCCAAAAGGTGTCATCATATCAATATTTTCTAAAGCCTCTATAACCTTATCCTTATCTGTAGTGCCAGCTTTGTTTATAGCTTCAGCTACAACCATAAGATTTGTATAACCAAGAGGAACCCAATATTCTATATCTTTTTTCTCAGGATACATTTCATGGAGTCTGTCTAACCACTCCTTTAATCCTTCGATATTCAAAGTGGAAGCCCATGGGTTGACTCCTACAATGTAATCGCCGGCTTTTCCTAATGAATCTTTATATCCAGGAAATAGTGGAGCAACAATGGTGAAGAGTTTTGGAGAGAAATCAACTTCCTTTGCTTGCTTTATCTGAATTATGTAATCGCCTGCATAGCTTACACTATAGAAAATATCAGGATTTTTAGCCTTTACCTTGGTTAGAAGTGAGGTAAAGTCAGAGGAACCACTCTTATGTGGTTCATCAAAGATTATTTCAAATCCAGCCTCTTCAGCATATTTTCTGAAGTAATCAGCACTTGTTGTTCCGTAGATACCATCCTCATACGTTAAGGCAATTGTTTTTGGTTTTGGTGTCAATGATTTAAAGAATTCAACAACGGTACTTTGACGATGGTAGTCCCAAGGGTGTAAATGGAAGAACCATTTTTTAGGTCCGAATTCATGCTCTACTTTTACAGATGAAGCTCCCATCCATACCACTATAGGTTCGTATGATGAAATTGCATTCATTTCAGCAAATGTTATTGTGCTGGAGTAACCACCAATAAGTGCTACCACCTTATCCTGGGTTATTAGTTTAGTGCAGGCGGCTATACCTGTTTCTGATTTGCACTGATCATCTTCAATTATTAATTTTAAAGGTCTTCCTAAGATTCCACCTTTTTCATTTATTTCCTTCTCCGCCATTAAGAGTCCAATTCTCTGTTCTTGCCCTGCTTCTGCAAAAGGTCCTCCGCTTAGAGGAATTACAGCTCCAATCTTGATGGGTTCTTTTGTTCCCTCTTCTGGAGGTTTCTCTTCCTTTGGTGCACAACCCCACACCACCAAAGCACTCATTAAACTCACAGCCAAAATCAAAATAAGAATTCTCTTGAATTTCATGCACTCCACCTCCTTTTAAATAAATTTATTTTTGGAACAAATTTTAATTTGTTATCACCTCCCTTTTATGAATTCTTATCAGTTTTTTTACGAAGCATTTCATACAATTCTTTGGCTTTATCCACCCTTATAATACCCTCTTTTATCATTAAGCTTGCCACCTGTTCTACATATTCATCAGGGATCCCAGCAGTTGAAGCTATGTTCCTAGCATGCAATCTCATATGTCCTTTCTGCAATCCTTCAGTGCTTAAGACTCTTAGAGCAGCGAGATTTTGTCCCAGACCTACAGCACCTATAACCTCTGCTAACTCTTTGACACTTTTTATACCCATAATCTTTAGAGACAATTGAGCAAGAGGATGAACTTTTGTTGCACCTCCCACAATACCTACAAGAACTGGCATTTCAATAGTTCCTACAAGATCACCATTAG
The DNA here is from genome assembly GCA_965612865.1 of uncultured bacterium. Classification (GTDB taxonomy): domain Bacteria; phylum Caldisericota; class Caldisericia; order B22-G15; family B22-G15; genus B22-G15. The sequence goes on along the minus strand of CBFDTJ010000017.1, from coordinate 4,351 downwards.
CGTCTTTTTCCCAAACTGTTAAGGGTTTATACTTACCATCTTTTGAGGCATAGGCGTGAGCTGCTGCTTCTTGCGCTCTCCAATCATTTCCTGTGGCTATAAGAACAGGATCTATACCGTTCATAATCCCCTTGTTGTGAGTTGTAGCTCTGTAGGGATCAAGCTTTGCAAAATTGTAAGCCTTTAAGATTCCCTCTATAACTTCTTCTCCTGTAAAATTACTAAACTTTAAAGCATCTTTTGGTACTTTGCATTTGGATCTTACTATCCTTCTATCAGAAAGGTTGGATATAATTCTCAGATATACCTTTCCTCCAGTTATCTTTTCCAACAAAGGCGCCACCGATTCACACATTGTATTTACTGTATTTGCCCCCATAGCGTCTTTGGTATCTACATATAAGTGAACTATCACAAGGCTCTCAGTGGAATCTTTTAGAACCCTTACTTCAACATCGGTTACTCCCCCTCCAAGGCTTATTAATAGAGGATCTTTATCATTTGCAGTCTTTATAATTTCTTCTCTATGCTTTAATATCTCTACCTTTGCTCCGAATGGATCTTTTAAATCTGTAATTTGAATTTGACCAGTTGTTATTGAGCCTGAATAAACAGAAGTAAACCCTCCACCCTCTCTGGCGAGCTTTGCAGCAAAGCTTAAGGCTGCAACTACTGAGGGTTCCTCTATAACCATAGGCACCACATAATCCCTGTCATTGATTAAGAAATTTACGGCCACGGCAAAAGGCATACTGAAGGTTCCTATAACATTTTCTATCATTCTATTAGCTTTCTCTAAACCCAGATTTCCCTTATTAAACAATAGGTTCACTTCTTCATCCGAGAGATCTGAAAATTCTTTTATTTTTTCGACTCTTTCCTGAATCGTCAGTTTATAAAAACCAGGAAATCTTGAATTTTTTTTCATAATTCTCTCCCTTTATTTATAAACTTTTTATTATATAAGTTTACACTTATGACCATAAATTATAACTCCTGCCTCTCCCTCACTAAATAGCTTTCTAAAGACCAATTTCACCTTTTTTCCAATATCAATATCCTCAAAGTTACTATCTACAATCTGAGCTAACATTCTTGTTCCATCTTCCAGTTCTATAACACCTACAGCATAGGGAGCAAATTCAGTAAATCCAATAGGAGCATTCCTTACTATTGTATAAGTCAATATTTTTCCTGTTTCTGGAAGTTTTATGATTTCCAATTCTTCTGACCCGCATTTTGGACAGACTTTACGGGGTGGAAAAGATGTATAACTGCACTTTTTGCATTTTGAACCTTCAAGTCTGTATCTTTGCTTTTTCTCTCTCCAGATCCTTGGAATTGTAAACATTATGCCACCTCCAGAATTGTTACTACTACTGTAGATCCCGACCCCCCCAGATTATGTGCCAAAGCAATCTTAGGATCTTTAACTTGGTTTTCTCCAGCTTCTCCACGTAATTGCTCCACAAGGTTAACTATCTGAGCAACTCCCGTTGCTCCTACAGGGTGCCCCTTTCCTTTTAGACCTCCACTGGGGTTAACAGGTATCTTTCCGTCAATATCGGTTAAACCGTTTTCTATTGCTTCCCCTCCCCTCCCTTTTTCAAAGAATCCTAAATCTTCTATAGTGCATATTTCAGCAATTGTAAAACAATCATGTACTTCTGCTACATCTATATCTTCTGGTCTTTTATCTGCCATTTTATATGCACTTTCAGCCGCTTTAATAGTTGCATTGAAGCTTACAAAGGATTCTCTCTGATATATGGCTATGGTGTCACTTGCTTGACCGATTCCAGCTATTTTTATAATTTTATGATTGTTAAGTTTTTTAGCTTTTTCTAATGGCATCAAAACCACTGCCGCCGCACCATCTGTAATTGGAGAGCAGTCAAAAAGATGAAGAGGATCAGCAATCATAGGTGATTTCTCTACGTCTTCAGTGGTGATTATATTGTGGAATTGAGCTTTCGGATTCTTAGAAGCGTTTTTGTGATTTTTTACTGCGACTAAAGAAAGCTGTTTTCTTGTTGTGCCAAATTCAAACATATGTCTTTTAGCTACAAGTGCAAAAAGTGCTGGGAAGGTGATTCCTTGATAACCTTCATATTCTCTATCTGCTGCCAGTGATAGGGAATAGACTGCTTGAGGTGTTGTTACATCAGTCATCTTTTCTACACCTAAAACCATTACCACATCACTCATACCAGAAGCCACTTCAATGAATCCCATTTTAAGCGCAGAAGCTCCTGAGGCACAAGCATTTTCTATTCTTGTAGCAGGAATTGGATTTTGACCAAGATAATCAGCCACAAGGGGTGCTATATGTTCCTGCTCTATTAAAGTACCAGCAGAAAAATTTCCAACATACATTGAATCTATATGGTCTACTCCTGAATCGTTTATGGCTTCTAAAGAGGCTTCTATTGCCAAATCTCTTAGGGACTTATCCCACAAAGCTCCAAATTTCGTTATTCCTATACCAACCACGGCTACTTCTCTCATTCTAACCCTCCTTACCCATTAAAATTTTTCCTCTAAGATACGCATAGGTAGCATAATCTACATAGTGTTTCCTGCTTAGCATGTCTTTAAGAGTGGGAGCGTTTCCTCTTACCTCTTCCAGTCTTTTTGTAATTCGAAAGAGGAAAGAATCACTGCCAGCACCAGAACCAAAAGATGTCAGAAGAATTATATCTCCCTCTTTCGCTATATCTAAAACAGCAGTAAATCCAAGCAATGAACATCCTGAGTATGTATTGCCTACTTCAGGTACTATCCATCCTGGCTCCAGCTGTTCCTTGGTGAATCCAAGTCTTTTGCCTACACGAAGAGGAAACCTACCATTTGGTTGGTGAAAGACTGCATAAGTTATCTCTTTAGGAGAAACTCCTGCCTTTTCCATTAATCCTTTTGCTGAATTTATTATGTGTGTAAAATAAGCAGGTTCACCAGTAAAAGGACCTGTGTGATTTGGGTAGAATTGCCCATCTCTTCTCCAGAAATCGGGAGTGTCGGTAGTGTATGAAAATGTTTCTATTACCTCAGCTATAATGTTCTCTGAACCCATTATAAAAGCAGCTCCTCCAGCAGATGCAGTGTACTCTAAAGCATCTCTTGGTGCACCCTGCGAGGTGTCAGAACCTACTCCAAGAGCAAATTTTACAAGTCCAGCTTTAACCAACGAATAACTCACAAATACCGATTCACTACCAGCTTTACATGCAAACTCATAATCAGCTGTATGAACTATAGGAGATATACCTAAAGCATCAGCAATTATAGAAGATGATGGTTTCACAGCATAAGGCTTTGATTCTGAACCAATATATACAGCTCCAATATCTTCTGGATTTATTTGGGCTCTCTTTAGTGCATTTTTTGAAGCTTCAAATGCTATTGTAACAGAATCTTCGTCTTTTGCAGGAACAGTTTTTTCTTTGATCAGAAGTCCTCTTTTAAGCACCTCTGCATCTTGCTTCCACACCTTCGCAATTTCCTCAATCCTAATTCGCCGCCATGGAATATAACTACCATAGCCCACAATTCCTATCATTTATACCTCCCATTGGGATATTGTATCCCAGATTTATCTAAATTAATTATAATATGAGCTTGTTCTTTGTCAAGGATAATATTTTTAGTAAATTATAGTATAGTTAAAATATATAAAACTATAAAACAGTAGTATTTTAAGTAAGTTAAGTAAGGAGGCACTGATGAAGACTGGGTCATCATTTAAGATAAGAAAAGAAACACTTACTGATCAAATAGCTGTATTAATAAGAGAAGCTATAGTTAATGGAGAATTTACGCCAGGAACTATGATTTCCTTGAGGGAACTCTCGCAAAAATGGAAAGTGAGCAGAACGCCCCTTCGAGAAGCTGCAAGAAAAATAGAAGCAGAAGGGCTTATAGTCTCTGTGCCAAGGAAGGGATTTATGGTCAAAATGTTCAGCGCTGAGGAAGTAAAAGAGATATATATTATAAGAGAATCCTTAGAAATTTTAGCTGTTAAACTTGCCTGTAAGAATATATCAACCAAAGAGTTAGAAAAGGTAGAAAAAATACATAATAAAATAAAGGCTTTATTAAAAGAATACAGAACGCCCAACGATCTCAATATAAAAACTATACAGAAACTTAATAGACTTTTTCATTTTAGTATCTATAAGGCTTCAAAGAATAAACATCTTGTGGATTTAATTTCAAATTTATGGGATAGAAGCTCCACGATGATTTATTGCATTCTTTCAACTCCGTACAGATTGAAGAACACCTGTCTCTTATACACATCTGACGCTGCCGACGAAGGCTTAGGTGTAGATCTCGGTGGTCGCCGTATCAT
>CBFDTJ010000016.1:0-24154 GCA_965612865.1 uncultured bacterium | reverse complement strand
TCAAGCAGAAGACGGCATACGAGATCATGCCTAGTCTCGTGGGCTCGGAGATGTGTATAAGAGACAGATTTATATCTCCAATAACAACCACCTTTTTCATTTATAGATAAGTCCTCGAAGAGTTCTTAAATCTTTAACGTATGCTTCTTCCCCTCCTGGAGTTTCAAGAATCATAGGAAGATCAGAAAACAATTTATTATTCACAAGGAATTTGAAAGCCTCCAGTCCTATTTCTCCATCACCAATATTCGTATGTCTATCTACCCTTGAACCTAACGGGGTTTTGGAGTCATTTATGTGAAAAACAAAAAGATTTTTTATTCCAATTATATTGTTAAATTCTTCAAGAACCTTCTGGAAGCTCTCCTTATATTTAATATCATAGCCAGCTTCAAAAACATGAGCAGTATCAAAGCACACCCCCACCCTTTGTTTATTTTCTATCCCATCCATTATTTCTTTAATATGTTCAAACCTGTACCCTATGTTTGTTCCCTGCCCTGCAACTGTCTCCAGGAGTATTTTTACATCTGTGTGAGACGTTTTCCCAATAATAAAATTTATGCTATCTATTATAATTCTTATACCTTCTTTTTCCCCATATCCAAGATGGGATCCAGGGTGGACAACTATCATCGGAATGGAAAGTAAATGACATCTTATTATCTCATCTATGAAAGCCTCCCTTGATTTTATAAGAGATTCTTTTTTGGGACTCCCAAGATTAATAAGATAGGAAGAGTGAGCAACAACTTTTTTTATCGTGCTTTTTCTAAAACTCTCTTTAAAACTCACTATTTCTTTTTCACTGTACGGTTTTGCTTTCCACTGCCTTTGATTCTTTGTGAACACTTGAATGGAATCACAACCAAGATTTTCTCCTCTCTCTAAAGCCTTAAAAATACCTCCAGCAATTGAAACATGAGCACCAAGTAATCCCATATTTAAATTATACACTTTTTGAAAGACCTAGTATGGTATAATTTTGTTAAGCTACAACTTCAAAGTATAAAGGAGGATTTGTATGAAAAGTAAAATTTTAGTAGCATTGCTTTTAATTGCACTTGTGGGATTAGGGGTTTTCACCTATTCCTGTGCACCTAAGGAAAAACCCGAAGAGAAGCCAAAATTTAAAATGGCAGCAATATTCCCCGGGTCTATTCAGGATGCAGACTATAATACTATAGGTTTTGTTGCTCTTCAGGATGTAGGTAAGGAGTATGATCTTGAAACAGCATATTCAGAAAAGGTTGCAGTGCCTGATGCAGAGAGAGTTATGAAAGAGTATATCAATGAGGGCTACAACATTATATGGGTTCACGGTGCACAGTTCAATGGTGCCGCAAACAAAATTGGGGATGATTATCCAGATGTAACATTTATTCTTGAGGTTGATGCAAAGCCTGATAATATGAAGCCAAACTTCTGGTATATGGATAGAAATTTCTATACAGGTTTTTATGTTCTTGGAGCAGTTGCTGCTCTAAAAACTCAGACAGGTAAAATTGGTTACATTGGAGGACTTGAGCTTCCATTTACTCACGGAGAGATCAATGCAGTTAAACAGGCTATAAGAGATCTTGGCTCCAATGCAGAACTTCAGTACATCTATGTTGGTGATTTTAATGATCCAGTAAAAACAAGACAGGCAGCTGAAGGTTTAATTTCAAAGGGAGTAGACGTAATACTAAGTTCAGTAAATCTTGGAAACTACGGTCTCTACAATGCCGTAAAAGAAGCAGATAGACCTGTATTTATTACAACAAAATACACAGATAAAAAGGTTCACGCTCCAGATAACTATCTTACCTCAGACCTCTTTGATTTTAGTGTTCCTCTAAAGGATATTGTTGGCAAAATCCTTAATGGAGAAAAGGGAGGATTCATAGAGTTGAAGTATGGAAAAGGTCAGGCAAGGTATACTCAGTTTCCAATAAGCAATGTAACTGAGGAAATCAATGCAAAGGTTCAGCAGATTGCCGATGATGTGGAATCAGGTAAGATTAAGGTAATAAAGAATTTAGAAACCATTGAACCATAAGGAAAGCACAGAAAGAAAAAAAAGGGGCTCAATTGAGCCCCTTTTAAAAATTTAAGGTGAGGCGATGAACAAAGAGATTTTTGTTGAACTAAGAAATGTAAGAAAAGTTTTCGGAGAGGTTGTTGCTCTTCACGATGTTAATTTTTCTGTAAGGAAAGGAGAAATCAGGGGACTATTAGGGGAGAATGGTGCTGGAAAATCAACATTAATGAATATTCTATATGGGCTTTACAGACCAGATAAAGGTCAAATTTTTATTGAAGGAAAGGAAGTAAAAATAAGATCTCCATTTGACTCAATAAAACTTGGTATAGGGATGGTTCATCAGGTATCTACCCTTGTGCCAGAGTTTACTGCTGTAGAAAACATAATGCTCGGCACGCCAGAAGATAAACTTACTCTACCTTTAAAAAAGGAAAGTAAGAGAATAAAAAAGATGGCGGAAGATCTTGGTTTTGAATTCCCTCTTAATGTAAAGGTGAGAGAACTTCCTGCAGGTGTTAAGCAAAAGATTGAAATAGTAAGAGCGCTATACAGAGGAGCAAAACTACTTATACTTGACGAACCAACAACCTCTCTGGTAGAAGCAGAATTCCAGCAGCTGTTAAAATCTCTCAAGATGCTTGTAAAAAAAGGCGTTACCGTTATATTTATAACTCACAAGATAAGAGAAGTTATGGATGCCTGTGATTCGGTAACTGTTCTAAGGAGAGGAAAAGTCCAGGGGACTCTTGAAAGAGAGAAGATGAGCAAGGAAAGTCTTGTCAAACTGATGTTCATGGAAAAGGAAATAAAAGTTAACGAAAGTGCTCTCCCGAAGGTTGAGTTGCCAGAGATTGAGAAGTCAAAAGAGCCAGTTTGCGTTGTTAAGAACATAGAAGTTGAAGCAAGTGAAAAGACACCAGGACTTAAGAATGTATCTTTTGAAGTGTATGGTGGTGAGATATTTGGAGTTGCATCTGTTTCTGGAAACGGTGAGAAGGAACTTGCAGAGGCTATGATAAAACCCTCCATTCTTAAAAGTGGTGATATTATTATCAACGGAGAAAGCGTAAACGGTTTGCCAACTCTTAAGGTTTTTTCCAAAGGTGTTTTTTATACGCCAGAGGATAGAATTAAAGAAGGAATTTTACCAGATGGAAGTATAAAAGAAAATGTACTTTTAGGACATCACGCAGAGGAAAGATTCCTAAAGAGAAATGTTTTTATTGATTGGGAAGAAGTGAAAAAGGTTTCAGAGAGGGTGGTAAAAGACTACAATGTATTTACTCCTAATGTTGAAATTGCTATAAGAAAACTCTCCGGAGGTAATATACAGAAAGTTATTATTGGAAGAGCCTTTGTTAATCCAATTGATTTTCTTGTCACCCACAACCCCACATCTGGACTTGACATTTCCACTGTAGAGTTTATCTTTGAAAAACTGGTGGAGATAAGAAGTAAAGGTGGAGCCATACTCTGGATTAATGAGGATCTTGACGAACTTATGATTTTAAGTGATAGAATTGGAGTTATACATAAAGGTGAGCTTAAGGGAATATTTAATAGGGATGAGTTCGATAAGTATAAAATTGGTTTGCTTATGATAGGAGGTTAGTGTGGCTGAAAAGAAGGATAAAAAAGTTCTTGGTCCATTTTTAAGAAATATTTCTGTATATTTGATTGCCATTTTACTCGCTTTTGCTGTTTTCTCTGTTCTTGTTGCTCTCATGGGATTTGACATATTCAGAGCCTTAAGAACTCTGACTACTACTTCATTTAAATCCGCCTTTGGTTTTCAAGAGACAATCAAAAAGACTATCCCCCTTATATTCACTACATATGCTTTTACTATACCGTTTATGATAAAGTTCTTTAATATTGGTGGTTGGGGACAGATGTTAATGGGTGGAACTGTAGCGACTGTTGTTGGACTTTCTCTTGCTCCCCTCAATCTTCCTGCTGTGGTGCTGGTTCCCCTACTTTTAATTTCTGGAATTCTTGCTGGAGGTCTATTTGCACTTATTGCTGGATACCTTAAAGCAAAATATGATATAAATCCGATAATCTCAACCATTATGCTAAATTTCGTGGCAGTGCTTTTTGTAAACTTTATTGCAACTGCTCCACGTTTTAAGGATCCTCTTGAGGGACACCCTATAACTATACCTCTTCCGAAGTCTGCAACACTTCCATTTATTGGTGGAATACCATCCTCAATTATATTTGCAATTCTTGCTATTATTTTTGTTTATATTCTTATTAAGAAAACAAGGTTGGGATATGAGATTACTGCTGTAGGTTACAATCTCTTTGCAGCTCAAACTTACGGAATAAATTTTGCAAAAACTATTATGGTTACATTCCTTATAGGAGGTAGTCTGGCAGGTCTTGGTGGAGCTTTAGAAATTATGACCATCCATGGCAAATTAATAGAAGGTTTTGCAAAAACCAGTGGTGCTCAGTATGGTATATTTGGGATTCTTACAAGTCTTATAGTGGCAGGTGACCCCATTGGGGTTCCTATTGCTGCGTTTTTAATGTCTGTTCTTCTTGTGGGAGCAGATGCTCTTCAAAGAACTATGCAAATCCCGGTTGAACTTGTTTTCCTTTCACAGGCACTGATTGTTCTGTTTATTGTGGTTATAAGAAAGAAGTTTTCGGTAAGGAGGTAAGAGATGGAATTTTTAAATAATTTTGTAACCCAGACCATGGTTTATACAACAGTTTATACTCTTGTTGCTTTAGGAATTGTTATTGCTGGAAGAACAGGAATTTTTAATGTCTCAGGTGAGGGAGTTATGCTTGCCGCTGCATCCAGTGGTTTTATAACAGCATACCTAACTGGGAATTGGTTTCTTGGTTTCCTTGTAGGAGCACTTATGGGAGCAGCGTTTGGACTTATGCTTGCCTTCATACATGAGACATTCAAGGTAAACCAATTCATTTTAGGTATATCTCTTGTTATTTTAGGAGGTGGTCTTTCAGACCTCATCTATAAGATAGTTATAGGAGTTCGTTTATCTGCTCCAGAAGCACCACCTACTCCAGTGGTGAGGATTCCAGTTATCTCCAACATTCCAATAATTTCAGGCTTTTTCAATCAGGACGTGATTGTTTATTTCATGTACGCTGCCACAATTGTGGCATACTGGTTCTTCTATAAAACAAAGATTGGATTAGAAACAAGAGCTATTGGTGAAAACCCAAAAGCAGCAGACGTTGTAGGAGTTAATGTTGTAGGAAGAAGATATCTTGCCACTATAATAGGTTCAGCATTAATCGGTGTGGCAGGTGCATATCTACCCATAGCAATTACAGGGACATACTCTCCAGATATTTCTGCTGGAAGAGGTTTTATGGCTATAGGAATAGCAATCTTCGCCAGCTGGAAGCCACAAAGGGCAATTCTTGGTGGTTTTCTCTTTGCTGCTATTGAGGTTATCTCCTATCAACTTCAACTTATCTCAGGAAATATTCCTTACCAGTTCTTCCTTATGCTTCCATTTGTTTCAGTACTCATAATCATGATGATATTTAGAAAACAAGTGGAATTCCCTGCTTCAGTTGGAAAACCATACAGCAGAGAATAAAAGTGAATGTTGAAATAAAGTTAATTAATAAAGGAAGTTCCGGTTTCGCTTTCTCTTGTCTTAAGGAAGATAAGAGTAATCCTTTAAATGTAACATCTGAAATCTCAAGAGAATACTTTAAAAATGAGGTTGGAAAAAGTTTTTCGGGCTATCACCTGTTTATAGATAATAAAATTTCAGGTCATCTCTACTACTCCATATCCCAAAATTCCATTCTTCCATTTACTGCAGAGGATGATGTAATCCTTATTATATGTACATGGATATTAAGAAAATATAGAAATATGGGGCTTGGAAAGAGGTTGTTTGAGAGATTAAAAGAGGATAATAAAGATATGAAAGGGATAGTGGTTAGAGCAACTACAAGCCCCATATTCATGTATTATACTCATTTCCAGAGATTTGGATTTAGACCGGTTTATCAGGATAAGGGATATGTGTATATGTATCTTCCTTTGAAGGCTGAAAAGGTTAAGGTTATTATAAGAAAGGAAAAAAATATAAATAAAGAAGGTATATTTATTTTAAGAAACAATTTTTGCCCTATGATTCCATTTAAAGTGAGCGAAATCAAAAAAATTGCTACTGAATTAAGTATTCATTATGAAGAAGTGGAAATTAATCACGAAAATATAGAAAAGTATGGGATTGATAATGGTGTATTTATAAATGGAATGAAGTATCCATACAATGTTGGAGATAGAGATTTAATCAAGAAAGTTATTGATGAGAATCTTCGCTAAACTTCTTTGTTAAGGTAAGTCTCTGTCTTATCCCAAAGTTCAATTATTATATTTTTGGCTTTGCTCTCCTTTTCGTATATAACCACAGGTTTTCCCATTTTTAAGGATTCAACAACCACTGGATCAAAAGGTATCTCTCCAAGAAATATAGCACCCTCTTCTATAGATTCCCTCTTGATCCTTTCTGACATATCAGAATTTAGGTCAGATTTATTTATTATAATGAATGGTTTTATTTTAAAGTGGTGGAACAATTCCATTAATCTCTTTAAGTCTGAGAGTCCAGATTCTGTAGGTTCAGTAACTCCAATTGCATATTTTAATCCAGAGAGAGTGGAATTTACAGGACAACCAATTCCTGGTGGTCCATCTACTATGATGTAGTCTGCTTTTTCCTTTTCTGCATAGTATCTGGCAACATTTCTTATTATAGCCACAAGTTTTCCAGAATTTTCTTCTCCAACACCTAAGAGACCATGAACCATCTTTCCATATGGTGTTTCTGATACGAAATACTCACCAGCTTTATTCTCTCTCATCTCTATAACTTTAACAGGACATTGAGTAAAGCAAACTTCGCAACCTTCACATAGAGCAGCATCTACAACATAATCTGGTGAGATTGCATCAAATCTACAGACATCTATACAGATTCCACACTCTATACAGGAATCCTTATCTATATAAGCCTTTTTCATACCAAAGAAATCTTTTTTGATAAGAATTTCAGGTTTTAAAAGAAGATGTAAATCAGGAGCGTCTACATCACAATCTGCAATTATTTTATTCTTTGCAAGAACCGAGAAAGAAGCAGATACAGTAGTCTTTCCTGTTCCTCCTTTTCCGCTCACTATGGCAAGTTCAATCATTTATTTCCTCCAGAATTTGGTTGTATAGGTTTAGAAATGTGCCTTCCCACTCTTTGTCAATCTCAGATAAAGTTTTTCCTCTTGAATAACTTTCAGCTATCCTTCTTTCAAAAGGAATTTTTAATAAAACTTTAATGTTTTCTTTTTTAAGATACTCATAAAGTTCATCAAAGCCTTCCATCTCTTTGTTGACAATTACTCCAAATTTCTTGTTTAAGTCTTTAACCACTCCTACTGCAATTTTCAAGTCAAAAAGACCAAAAGGTGTGGGTTCGGTAATGAGTATTATGTAATCTCCACCTTTTGATGCTTCAACCATTGGGCAGGAAGCTCCCGGAGGTGAATCATATATTAATATTTCTCCATCTCTTATGTCTTCCAGGGATTTTTTCTTCACAATTCTTATAGCACTTGTTGTTGTAACTTCTGATATGTTTAATTTTCCTTCAAAGAATTTTAAATTTTCTCTTTTTCCATATGTCAGAGTTCCTATTTCTCTTGGAACTTCAAACATCGCTTTTTCTGGACAATTTAATACACAGTTACCACAACTCTTACAGAGCTCAGGGAAAATTTTAACCTCATTGTTAAATGATAGTACCACTATTGCATTGTAAGCACAAACCTCCTGACATACGCTACAGAAGTTACATTTATCATAATCTACCTTTGGAAATGGAAGAGTTATGGATTCTCTTTTTTGTATATCAGGTTTAACAAATATGTAACCATTTGGTTCCTCTACATCGAGATCTATGTAAGTTGTGGGATACCTTTTGGATAAAGAAAGGGCAAGGGAAGTGGAAATTAAAGTTTTTCCTGTTCCTCCCTTGCCCGATGTAACTGTAATTTTCATCTATTCTCTTTAATCTCTCTCAAGAGATCCTTTATTTCTTCAATCTCTTTTTTTAAATTGTCCAATTCGTCTTTAAGAGAGTGAATTTCATACATTGGCGGGACTGGTGGATTTCCCATAGGTTCAATTCTTCTTGGTTGTTCAGAGGATGGTTGTGTACCACTTTTTGCCATTTCTACAGCGTCTTTTACTGTTGTTCCAGGAGGAACCCTTATCATTTCAATTCCTGCACTTGCTAAAATTCCTGCACTGTTGGGGCCAAAATCTCCACTTACAATTTTCCTTACACCTTTGCTGATAATGAACTGAGCTGCTTGAATGCCTGCACCCTGCGCTGCCATAGCAAATTGATTTGGAATCACCTCAAAGTCCATGGTGTCAGTTTCAACAATCATATAGTAAGCACATCTTCCAAACCTTGGATCAATTTGAGACTCGAGAGTTTCTCCTGTTGATGTTACTGCTATTCTCATGGTTTATCTCCTTTTTAATTCTTCTATTAGTTTTTTAATTGTATCAAGTTCTCCTTTTAAATTCTGTATTTCGTTTCTTATATTATCTATGTCAGGTGTATAAGATTCATAATAGGGTGAATATGAATATCCGTAATAATTTGATGGGTAATATCCATATCCATAGACACGGTAAGGATAACTCCATCTCCAACCTCTGGGAAGACCTGTCCAGGGGCAATAGCCAAGGGTTGCTCCCCATCCGAATCCTCTTCCAAATCCGCCGAATCCTCTTCCGAATCCCCAGCCTCTACCAAATCCTCTACCAAATCCCCACATTCTGTCTCACCTCCTTTCTACTATTAGTATAATAAATTGAAAAAAATTGTCAATATTTATCCCTTTCCAAAAATTTCCTTATTATAAAAGAAGCAACCTCCACCCCCTTTGTTCCTCTTCCAAAAGCAGCGTCAATTCCGCATTCATCCTTTATTTCATCTGATAGTTGAGTTCCTCCTCCAATTATCAACAGTTTGTCCCTCACACCTTTCTCTATTGCTATCTGGTTCAATTTTTTAAGATTAATTCTGTGTACATTACCGTGAGTTACTGTGGTTGAGGCAAGAACTACTTTTGCTCCAACTTCAATTGCGGCATCAATAACCTTTTTAGGAGGGACACTTGTTCCAAGATATATCACTTTAAATCCCCATTTCTCAATTCCTTCATGTTTTATGTCTATTATTTCTTTAAGCCCTACGTTATGTTCATCCTCACCAAGAGTTGCAGCAACACATTTTATTCCACCAAATTCTTTAACCTTTTCTCTTATAACTTCATCTGAAAGGGGTTTTATTCTTTCTTTTACCTTTATTTCACTTTCCTTTATAAAAAATGGAACCTCTCCTTTAATCTCTATGTAGCTTCCCTCTGCTGGATGAAGGACCTGTTCATGGACAACTTCAACATTTTTCAATCCAAGCCTTTTTGCAATCTCCTCTGCTGCATAAGGTGCTTTTTCAGAGTCAATGGGGATAAACATTGATAAAAGAATGATTCCATCATTCTTCCACTGGACCTCTGGTCTAAAAAGTCCTTCTTTTTCGTATTTCTCCTGTTCTTTAAGCCTTATGTTTACATTATCTGTTGGATCAAGTTCATCAATGTAAACTATTTTCTCCCTTTTACAGAGGGTACAACCATCTATCAAATCACATGGTTTCTCAATTCCTTCTGGTAAATTGTTGTAGCCGAAGTGATGACAGACTGGAGCAAGATAATCTTCCTCCCTTTTAACAACAGTTCCTGCCTCATCTCCCTCATCTATTGGCCTTTTTATTCCATCCCCCACTCTCTCTGGATACATACCTGAATCGACAAAAAATCCTTCTTCCAATGCTTTGAAGTATCCACCAATCTCGATAATTTCCTCAAGGAAAAGCACAGCTCTTTCAATGAGCTCCCTAACCTTTTTCTTCATGTATCCATTCTCTCTTATCTTTAAAACTTTCTTTATTCCATCTGAAGCAATGAGAGTTTGCTTTGCAGTATTTATTGCATTAATTGAGTTGTAATGCCACGGAACGTTTCTTCCCTCGTCTGGGGTTATGGTAGATTGTATGTCTACAGAGGTCAACCTTGATATAAGTGCATTTAATGTGTGATTTACAGTTGCTTCCCTTGTATCAGATTCAATGTATTTTGTGTTCATTTGAGCTCTAAATCTGAAACCTTTAAATACCCTTCTCAAAGCTACAGCGTAGGGTATATCCAGCCTCAAGGAAGGCCATGGAGAAGCATCTGGGGGTACTGTGGAGAGAGCTATTAAATCTTTCCTCATCCCAATTTTTAATGAAAACAAAGAATTTATTGCATGTTGCACAAAGAGTTCTGGCATGACTTTAAAACCATACTTTGCAGTTGCATTTGCGTTGTGAGCACCATCAATCTGTAGCATATCTACACTTGCCATTATTCTTTTTGCTACTGCAGCATCAACAAAGGATCTAACTGGATTTATATTCCTGTAGAGGATGTTGTATTGGGGGTCCTGATGGGCACCATTAACCCCTTCCTCTGCAAACAGAACTGCAATTTCCGGACCTGCAATGCCAGAAACATAGGAGTGAAAATTTATGGGCCTTCCGACTTCATCTTCTATCAAATCAAGTGCCTTCCTTGTTGCTCTTATTTGTTTTCTTGTAATGGGTATCCCTCCCACACCCTCAGGAGTACCTTCAATAAGTCCATCAAAATGACTTTGACCAAGAGTTCTTATTACCATCATATGATCTGCACCATGCCATGCAGCCATTCTCATTCTTCTTATATCATCCTCAAACCTTCCAGAGGCAATTTCCACTGTTACAATGCAGTCAGGTTGGGGATCTATATAATTCATCTGGCGGGAAGCCGGAAGAGGTATACTTTTCTTTAGTGGTTTACTTGTTTCAAAGTATGTGTGTATCCCTATCTTTTGCTCTGGAATTTTCTCTCTCCATATCCACCCATACCTTCTCGGTGTGTAATTTTCAAGATTCTTTAATATCTCTCTTATATCAATTTTTTTGTCTGGCTTTAGTTTCATATCTCCTCCGATAGTATTTAGTTATCTTATCCCAGCCAATCCCCTCTGATAATTCTTTTCCTGCCCTTAGATAATCCCTTTTACTTAATTCAGAATAGAGAAGAACAATTCTTCCAGCACCATGTCCAAGAAGATTCTCCTTTACCATTCTTTCAACTATTTTCTTTGCTTCAATGCTCGAAAATCCCATACGAAGTAGGACACTTCTCTCAATGGAGGGAGAGGTGTGGGTTCTTGCAAGTTCAACAAGTGGATCAACAATTTTTTCTGTAAGTTTCCAGAAATACTTTATTAATTCCTCTTCATCCATGTTCTTTAGATGTTCTCTTCTTTTCTCGTAATCATCTTTTCTATGCATTTATCTTTACTCCTTTCTCAAAGAGGAATTTTTCAACAAAATCTTCCTTATCTTTCACCTCTTCTTTCAAAAACTTTAGCTCTTTGGATGAGATTTCATCTATTCCTTTCAATCTATGTTTAAGATAGGACCTTTTAATATCTTCCATTGGGTATTCCTCAAAACCAAGTTCTTTCACATCCTCTGGAATAACAATTTTCTTTCCAGGAATGTTATCTCTTGGATTTCCAATACTTACCTCAATCCCCATCTTTTCAGCAAAGGTTAGTTGAGCAAAGGGATGTTTTCCAGCGCCTGTATATTCTGTTTCCTGAACCACTATTATTTTGTCCTCAGGTAGCTCTCTCGCAAAGGGTATTGCTGCTGACAGAGAAGTGTTTCCAGCAGGTCCTCTCTCTATCCCTTCAATTTGTGCTAAAAGAATTGTTGTGTAAAAGACTTCTCCTTGAGAAACAAGAAGGTATCCGTCCATATATCTTAGCGGTCTTGCTGCATTTATTGGTACATCCACTCTGTCTGGGTTTATTGCAAAAGGTACACCAAAACCTGTGTGGCCAGTTGTAAAAGATTTTCTATTAAAGTCGTGATCGCTTGCCATATGAAGTCCTCTTAAATCCACTGAAACCCCGATAACCTTTGTATCTTCACATCCAGCCTCTATTAAACCTCTTGCAGTCCCTGTTACATTTCCACCCCCTGCATGAGTTACAAGAACATAATCTGGACATCTTCCATATTTTTCCTTTACTTCAATACCTATTTCATAACCCAATGTTTCAATTCCTTTTATTCCATAGGGAGTATAGAGTGATGCGTTAAAATAACCAGTTTCGTCAAGGAGGACAAGAGCCCAATAGAATAGTTCTGGCCCAACAGTGAGTTGCCATACTTCTGCTCCATAAGCTTCACATTTTCTTCCCTTTTCCAGTATTTCAGGTTGACCAATTCCTTTTGAGTCAAAAACTTCCTGGACAATTATGCATTTTAAATTCCTCTGGGCTGCCTGAGAGGCAACTGCAGCTCCATAGTTTCCACTTGTTTCTGCAATGACACCCTCATAACCCTTTTTCTTTGCCTCATACACCGATAAAGCAGCTCTTCTTGACTTGAAGGACCCGGAGGCGTTTGCTGCTTCATCTTTCAAAAGAATTTTTGCTCCATAACCCTTTCTTGATATTTTTTTAATTACTCTATTTAAATTTTTCAATTCATACATAGGTGTATTACCTACTTTTGTTTCCTTGAGTATCTTTCCTACATCTTCTATGGAGTATCCAATGGAACTCATTAACTCTTCATAGTGAAACCCAATTTTACCAAACCTGAATTTCTCGTAATCAAGCCCTCCAAGGCATTTTTTCATAATTTCTGGACTTTTCCTCATAAACTCTTCAACTTTACCCATCCTTGTCCTCCAGATATCTTTCTCTGATTTTCTTTCCAATATCAATCAGTTCTCTTATTGGTTTACCAAAGTTGTGCCTGTAAGGGGGTGAAACCGAAAGAAGAATTCCTTTTACTTTTCTTCCGATAGGTGTTTCAATCTCAACAGTGTCACCAATGTTTGCATCATGTAATAAATATCCTCTAACTTTTGCTTCAAAGGGTAGGTTTTTAGTATCGTCAGGTAAATGTTCTGCTCTTTCCTCTGGTTCAAGTAAAACCAGTTTTATTTCCACATAATCTCCTTTTCTTACCATATCCCCTCCTTTATCTTCTTTTTCACCTCTACCAGTATATAAAAAAGAAATCAGCCTGTCAAACAGGCTGATGGCGAAATTCTTAAATATTAAATTTTAAAAAACTTAAATTGTGGACTTAAGCCTCAACTATGCTGCTAAATCTTCTCCTCCATCCACTCTTATTACATTTCCTGTCATCCAATATAAATTTTTATTTGTTAAAGCAGCTATAGCTTTTCCAATATCCTCTGTAGTTGTAAGTCTTTTGCTTGGATTTTTAAGTTTCGCAAGTTTTACAAGTTCTTCATTACCAGGAATTTTTCTTAAAGCTGGTGTATCTGTAACCCCAGCTTTTATTGCGTTGGCAGTTATACCAAAAGGTGCAAGTTCATAAGCAAGCTGTCTTATGTAGGATTCTATGGCAGCCTTAGCTGCTGAAACTGCTCCATAGTATGGAAATACTCTTTCGTCTCCGGAACTAACCATGGCAAAGATCCTTCCTCCATTTTTAAAGAGACCTCTGTAAAACACATCTTGAACCCAATAAACAAGTTGGTTTGCCATAACGTCAAGTGTCATTTCAAGTTGTTTTTGATTTAAAGCTTCTTCTTTATCCTCCGCTATAAGTTTTCTAAGTGTTCCAAAGGCAAGGGAATGCATCACTACAAAAATGGAGTTTTCTTCACTATCATTTTTGAATCTTTCTTCAATTTTATCCAATACATATTTTCTGTTGTTTGGATCTGCTGCGTTAAGATTAAAAAATTCTACTTCCACTCCCTGATCTTTTATTTTATTTATTACTTCCTCTACTTTCGGCATGTTTACTTTTCTATCAAAGTGTACACCAAAAATGTTGAATCCCTTTTTTGCGAGCTCAATACTTGTAGCAGCACCGAAACCACTGGAAGAACCAAGAACAAGTGCCCATTCTTTCATATGCACCTCCTTTTATAGAAAGAGATACTTAGAAGCTATAATTGTTACATTTTTATGGCTTTGGTCTTGGAATTTTTGGATTGCTTCCCCTTGGTCTTAAAAATCTGAAAAACACAGGTCTTCTGTCTGGAATAGTAGTCTTTCCTGTTTTAGATTGAATGAGTAAAGAAAGTAAAGGGAGTAGTAGAAAATAAAGAATAAACAGAGCTACAACTATCAAAGTTTCTCTTCTTTTAAGTCCATAGAGTATGACTATTCCATAAATAATAAGTACTATAGACCAAATATAGAAAATGTCCACTCTTCTCAAGAGCTGAAAAAGATAGATGGAGCTATTTTGAGGTAAATTTGTTGCTAAGCCTATTCCTCTTCCTGGTAAACCAAGTATAGTTCTAATCAAGAGAATTAAACTGTTAGGGAGGTATCCATACACAACTATGGAAAAAAGATTTTTATATTTTCCTCTTTTTCCAATTATAAATGTAATAACTATGGATACAAACCATAAAATCAGAATATTAACAAGAGCACCTATTGCTGACAAGCTCATGGAGAAAAGTACAGGAGGTCCCTCTGCTTGAGATATCTTTTGAGAAATTACCCTTGTGGTACTATATCCAGAAATTGCCTGAATTATAAAAATAACGACAAGAGGATAAAGGAAGTCTGGACCTCTCTTTAACTTTTTGAGAACCATTCTTGGTTTTATAAAGATGTAGATAAGATTTAGTAAGTCCTTCATGTTTTTCCCCTTTATTCATACCTTAAGGCTTCAACAGGTTTTAGGTTTGCTGCTCTATAGGATGGAATTAATCCTGCAATAAGACCTACTACTGTTGCAAATACTATAGCGAAAAGCATAAGCCACAAGGGGGCTGAAACTTTAAGAGTTGCACCAGATACCATGGTTGATGAGAAGAAGGTTATAATGTTATTTAATAGAAAGGAGAGAAGAATTCCACCCAATCCACCAAGGAATCCCAATGCAGCTGCTTCAGAAAGAAACATCCAGAGTATATCTGTATTTGATGCACCAATTGCCTTCATTATTCCAATCTGCCTTGTCCTTTCGTATATGGACATTGTCATTGTATTCACAATACCTATTCCTGCGACAAGAAGTGATATTCCTGCAATTCCTGCAAGTATAAATTGTAAAATTTTAAAGACTGTGGAGATTGAATCAATAATGCTCTGAATGGAAAACACAACAAATCCCATATCCTCTATCCTTTCAGTAACTGCATTTACAGTATCAACATCCTTTACCTTTACAATAACTCTATTGTATCCAGTAACTTCTGGTTTTATTGTTCTTCCTGTGCGCCATTCATTTACACTTATTACAGTATTAATAGGCGCATACACACTGTAATCATCCTGAGTACCTTTTTCTTTTAATATACCTACTACCCTAAAAATATAGGTTTTCTTTTCTATTTTTTCACCAATCACCCTTTTAATTGTAACCTTAAACATTTTTCCTAAAGGGTTTACCGTTTCTGAAGCCCCAGTTTTTGGATTGTAGAAACTCTCTCCAAATTTTGATCCAACTACCACTGCATATTTATCACTTTTTGTGATATACCTTCCCTTTTCGAGTTCTCCCGCTATCTTTTCAACCTCTCTGGGTTCAATTCCTGTAAAACTTACGCTGCCCTCGAGTCTACCTATTTTCACAATCACATCAGGAAAAGTATATACAGGAGAGAGAGCTTCTATTCCTTCGATTTTTTTAATCTGGTTAATAGCATCTTCATCAAGTATTTTTATCTCTTCCATTCTTCTTGGAGCAAAAGGACCCAGCTTAACATTACTTGGATAAATACTAAGAAGAGTTAAATCTCCTACAGATTCAAACTGAGAAGTTATGCTTGTTTGCATAGCAATTCCAACAGATACGAGAGTTATTATTGCAGCAACGCCGATTAGAACTCCCAATGACGTAAGAACAGTTCTTGTTTTTGATCTCTTTAGATTTCTAACTACGATGGAAACTGTATCTGAGAATCTCATCTTTATTTACCTAACCCAAAAAGTGAGAGGATAAACCTAATGAGCTTTTGCCAGAATGTCAGTTTCTCCTCTTTTGCTTCCTCCTCGGTTTGTTTTTTTAAAACTTTAATCTCCACAGTTTTTTTCTCTTTATGAACTTCATTGGAGTCGTCTACATACTGCACAACTATCTCTCCATGATATGTTCCTGCCTCTTTTATATTTCCTTCAAATTCATATGTATCAAAATTCCCAACGTCAAGAGTCCCTATGTAGTAATCTCCACCTTTCACAGGTAAACCTTTTAAGAATACAACTATACCCTTTACAGGAAAATTTCCTGTATTACCTATATCGCAGGAGATAACAAAATTTTCTCCCTCTTCAATTTCATCTGGATAAACAAGATTAAATATTGAAATAAGAGGGTTTCTTAAGATTGTAACACCGATGGATGCTCTATTCTCGTATCTATTCCCATCCTTATCTTCATAATTTATAGTTAGTATTAGATTGTAAGCACCGGAATCTGCATCTGGTGATACAGAGAAAGAATAGAGAGAATTTATTCCGCTGCCAGGGGATAGTTTTAGATATGTATTAATATTTGAGCTGTTAAGCGGGGAAAACGGAAATAGATTGTTTGAACCTTCAACCTTGTCTATTCTTAATGTTATATTATACGCTGTCTCCTGTGAGAAATTTAGTACAGAAACACTTACCTTAATATTTCCTCCAGGAGTTACTTCGTATGGTACTACGCTAAAGGATGAGATAGATAAGGTGAGGTTTTTTTGTGGTTCTTTTCTTGAGACCACAACCCCTACTCTCTGTTCTTCCTTATACACAGTTGTGTTTTCGTATGTAATTCGTGTAAGAAAGTTGTAGACACCGTCCTTTGCATCGTTTGACACAGAGAAAGTTATACCCTTTGTAACTTCTTTTTTTGGCTCAATTGTGTCGAAGTAAATTGTACTTCCCTTTTGAGTGGGAGAAAATGGTGATAAATCATTTGTCATCCCTACACCTACAAATTCAAATTTAGTGTTTTTAGCTTCACTTTCTCCGTTGTTAAGGAGTGTTATTTTAACATTAATATTTTCTCCAGGTAATGCAACTTTGGGTTCCATGGCAATATCTTTAATTATAATATTAGGTTCGTTCTTATCTTCTTTTTCTGAAACGTAAATCCCTACCTTTTCAACCCTTGTATATTCTTTTAAGGAAAAATCTTTAAAATAGATATTAAAAAGCATATTGTAAGTTTTAATGGGGGCATCTTCATCAATATAAAGATTAAACACTACCTCTTTTTCATCTTCTGGAGGTATGTCTCCTATATAAATAGTGCCTCCACCTTTTGTTAAAGAAAAGGGATACAATGAGTTAGTACCCTCAATGTTTTGAAGCGAAATTCTTACATCTTTTGCAGAACTCTCTCCAAAATTTTTAATGCTTAAGCTCAGTTTAAAGTCATCACCCTGAATTACCTTTTCTTTGTCTATAGAAAACTTTGATAGATATACATCTGGTAATTTTGAAGTTATAAGAATACCTACATTTTTTGTGTCCTTGAATGAGTTACCTTCCTCGTCTTCATATTCAATTTGAAATATAATATTGTACAGTGATGGTTCTACTTTCTTATCGCTTCCAAAAACAAGACTCTTTTCTACAGTACCCCCGTGTTCAAGTTTTTCTATATATATCGTACCTTCCTTTATAGGTGAGAAATACCTAAGGGAACCACTCCCTTCTATGTTTGATGGAGTAATTCTAATATTCCGCGCATCTTTGCTTCCGAGATTTGAAATTCTAAAGGATATACTAAAACTTTCTCCAGGGAGGATTATTTCAGGTTCAACTCTAAAAGATAGAATCTCAATATCTGGTTTGTCGCTTTTCTCGTTCACCTTTATACCTATGATTTCTTGATCTTTATAAGTTACATGATTATTGTCTTCATAAGAAAATTCTATAATAAAATTGTAGTTACCACTTTTTATGTTCTCATCCACAAGAAACTTCAAACTCATTTGCTCTTTTTCATCTGCTCTTATTGAGTTTATATAGGAAACATTTCCTCCACCATATGGAGAGAAAAACATTAATGAGTTGCTTCCCTCAATTTTAGAAATTTCTACTCTAACATTGTTTGCGTCCTTTCCACCTATATTTTTGATTTTTAAGTTTAGAGAGAATATATCGCCACCTTCTATATTCTTTGGTTCTGTTTCAAATGAATCTACTGTTAGGAGAGGCCTATTCTCAATGGATGGAGGAGAAACATCAATGCTTATGATCTCTTCCTCAGAATATCCTCTTCTCCCTTCGCTAAACCAGTTAACGATAATATGGATTCTATAGATTCCTGTTTGTGCCAGCGGGTCAACAAAAAACTCAAAATCTACCTTACTTTCCTCAAGCGGCTCTATTTCTTCAATTTTTCTTGTATCTGTCTTATTCTTGGGATAGAAGGGACCAAGATCATTTCTGCCCTCAACATTGTTTACCTTCACAGTGATGTTTTTCGCGTTATCTTCGCTGCTGTTATTTTTTAAGGTAAGGGTTAAGGTGAAATTTCCTCCTGGATATATCTTTTCGGGATTTAATTTATAACTGGATACCTCAAGCTGTGGTTCAGAATAAATGACAGAAATACCCATAATTAAACTCAAGATAATTGATAAAAGAATCAGCTTTTTCATTGTTTCCTCCTTAAAATTTCAATGTTTTCTATTTTTCCATCTCTTATGTGTATGATCCTATCACCGAAATGCGCAACTTCAGGATCATGAGTAACCATTACAATGGTCTTCCCGAATTCTCTATTAACTTTCACCATTTCCTCCATAATTTTTCCTCCTGTTTTTGTATCAAGGTTTCCTGTAGGTTCATCGGCGAGAATTATCTCCGGATTGTTGGCAAGAGCTCTTGCTATACTGACTCTTTGTTGCTCACCTCCAGAGAGTTCACTTGGTCTGTGGTGAAGCCTATCTCCAAGTCCTAAAGATGTAAGAAGTACCTCTGCTCTTTTCTTCCTCTCGTTTGGGGAAATATTATAGAATATCATGGGTAACTCTACATTCTCAATAGCTGTTAATGTAGGTATTAAATTGTAAGCCTGAAATACAAAACCAACGTTCTTTCTTCTGAATATTGCAAGCTGATTCTCATTTAAAGTTGAAAGATCTACTCCGTTTATGAAGACTTTACCGCCTGTGGGTTTTTGAAGTCCACCGAGCAGATTGAGAAGTGTAGACTTTCCACTTCCAGAGGGTCCCATTATTACTGCAAACTCACCTCTTTTTATCTTTAAATCAACACCTCTTAATGCTGGAACAACCACCTTCCCAAGTAAGTATTCCTCAGTAAGATTTTCTGTGCTTATTACATATTCTTCCATATCACTTCCTCTCATAAGTTTCAAACTAATATACGAAGAAAATAATCCTTTTGTTTCAAACGGTGAACATTGTTCACTATATAAGTATACTAAATTTTTGGAAGTTTTGTTTTTTAATTTATGGAGTAAATATTATTGTAATTTTTCTTTCACTTCCATTCCATAATACTTCTGCTCCAAAAGTTTCAGCAATGAATCTCAATGGAACAAATGTTCTTCCTTTTGCAATTTTTGGTGCTACATCAAGGGTAATTTTTTCACCATTAACAATTGCAATTTTACTCCCTATCTGGAGAATAATGTTTATATTCTTACTCTCTAAGTTTATGATTACAGTTTTTGTTTCTCCAATCCAGCCAACTTTTGCTCCAAATCCCTCAGCTATAAATCTTATGGGAACAAGAGTTCGTCCATTCTCAATGAAAGGAGGGGCATCAAGCGTATAGCTATCTCCATTTATTTTTGCTTCTTTCTTTCCTATCCAGAGCTCTATTGCAATATTTTTCTTTTCGTATATAACTTTTCTATTCACTTCTGCAGTATTACCTGCAGAATCATATGCTTTTATATTAATTAAATTCTCACCAGGATTTAATTTTACAATCTTTGCGAATATACCGCTACTTGACACAAGCACTTCTTCCCCATTAATCTCCACTGTAGCATCATTAGATGTATGTCCTCTAATGAGGACAGAGTCTTTGTTTGTTTTATAATTATTGGGTATATCAACTTCCAGTGGAAGTGCTGGCTGGATAAGTTTCTTTGTTAAATCATACTCTAAGTAGTAAAATGGTTTATCATCATTGGGATAGTAATCCCAGTTGTTATCTTCCTCTTCATACCAATACCCTACTCCAACCCAGTAGTTAAATTTTTCAGGGTTACCAATGAGAATTCTCGGAAAAGCTATTTCAACAATATTAGAATTATTTCCTATTTTAAAACTCTCTATGTCTTGATACTTTTTCCACTCGCCCTCTGCATATATAGCAATGTAACCCTTCATAACTCCTTCCTCATCAGGATATATGCCAATATAGAAATCTTCTCCCATACCATTCGTATCTCCTGTTTCTGAGTTTTGATCTGCATCGATATCAATTTCAAAAAATACCCCATCTTCAAACGGGTCAATCCATCCTCTATATGTTGTTATTTTGAAGTAGACATTGGTATCATCGTGCATTACATAAGTATCCTTGAGATCAAACTTTGTTCCTTCATCTATATCTGTGAATTGATGGATCCATCCTTTCTTCCCAACAATCTGATAAGTAGCAAAATAGGAATCGCTTGGTGCCTGATCCACTATTGGAAATCTTTCTGGATCATCACTCACTGCAACCCAATAATTTATAACTTTAGGATTTTCAATAGAAGTAAGGTCTATAGAAAGTATTGCGTAATTTTTGCCCTGTTCAATTTCAAAATCTGGAAGCGAAGCTTCCTCTTTCCATTTATCCTTATCCCATTTATATAAAATTCCTGATAGTTTCCCATAGTTTCCTCCAACAAATAAGGTATAATCTTCGCCATTTCCTCCATAAGGATAAAGAGGAATGCCGGTTGAAGGATTATTATCGGTATCCATCCTAACAATAAATCCTACTCTTAAAGGATCCTGTATGGTATCGTAAGTTTCAATCTTAAAGAAAATTCTGTTTTCAACAAGTTTCACATATACCTTACTAATATCAATACTTCTATTCACGTTTCTTGGAGATACTATTGTTAAATCCCAGTCTGAAGAAGTTTCTTTTCTTATCATGAATTTCCATATGTGTTCCTCCTTTAAATTTGAGCCACTTTTTGATGTAATATCTGTTGTTATATGGACTTCATATGTTGCTCCCTCTTCAAGGGAATTCTCTGGTGAGAATGTAGCTTTATGTAATGCTTCATCGTAAGAGATATTTCCAGGCACTTTTCTTTTACCCTTTGTAACAAAAAATGAGTTTTCATTTAACGTATCCTGTATTATGTCATCTGAGAAAACAACATATACATTTGTATCAGAATCTACAATAGAATTATCCTCCGGGTAGATTTTTATGACACTTAAAGGCTTTGTGATTTCTTTAAACACAAATTTTTCATAGTAATTATCTTCCCCCTGAGGGTAATAGTCAAATTCATCGTATATTTCGTCATATATACCTAACCAGTAATTAAATTGATTTCCCTGAAAATACTTACGGGATATAGTAAATACTGCTGTTTTGGAGTTGTTCTCTATACTATAATCCAATACATCATCTACATGTTTCCAGATTTTATCATCCTTATCCCATTTGTTTACATCATGGTAAAATTTGTTCATATATGTTCCAATCCATATAAGATAATCTTCTCCATTTCCATTGTAATCTTTTCCCATGCCTGTATCAGGGTTATTATCTATATCTATATAGAGCCTTATAGAGAAGTCTGTCTCCGGGTTACTCCATTTTCTATAAGAGGTAACTTTAAATGTAATGGTTTCTTTGTCGTATTTTATATACAAAGACTTTAAATCTATATGAAATCCTTCATCTATATCAGTCCATTGTAGAGTAAAATCTCTTTGAGTTTCGCCGCCAGCAACTGTAAAGATAAAATTAAAATCTGATGCAAGATAGTTACCATCCTTATCCTTAACAGTGGATTTAATTGTTACTGTATATGTTGCACCCCTTTTTAAAGGATCTAATGGTCTGAAATACGCAGTAAATTCATTGTCATTGTAAGTTATATTTCCATTTACATATACTGCATCAGTGGATAAAAGAAAACTGCTTTCATTTATACTATTTTCATCCATGCTTCTATCAAATTTAACACTTATAATTGTGCTTGGAGCCACATCCACTTCGTTATTTTCTGGTTTTGTGGAAATTATCTGTGGAGATGTGTGCTTTTCTTCAAGGGTATATAAACCTACTATTGGATCGCCGAATAAATTTAAGTCGTAGATGTTGTGTGCAAGAGTTTTTCTTATCTGTGTAAGCTGGGTATAGTATGTATCTGCATACCATTTAAGAGCATTGTTTATTGCTTCTCCTTGAGATTTACCTTCTGAAAGTTCCTTTAGAACAATTGCTCTTAAAGAATAGTGAGATGGATTGGTTTCAAAGGAGTTATGGGCTAAATTTGGGAAATACCACCCTGTTCGTGAGTTACCTATAAAAGCTACTCCTCCACTCTCCAGAATATTTTTTCCAAGACTGTCTCTATCTGGATAAAGGTTCAGACAGGAACCAGACACGAATATAGCTGGGGAGGTATCATCAAAATACCTTGCTACCTCATTGGATATAAATGTTTCCCATTTGAATTCATCCCTATCAGGCTGTCCATTTCTATTGTAGTCTGTTGCCCATATCTTTCTTGCTGTTGAATTCCATGCTCCATGTGCTTCCCATTGGATTAATCCAGGCTTAAAACTTCTCTGATAGATTACGAAGTTCTTTGCAGTTATCTCATCGTCAGCTTGATTTGATACAAGGGATGGTTTTATACCTGAAAGCTCATATAAACCTCTATTTGTAAATCCTTTATCTTTAAAGTAAAGTTCAAAGATTCTTTGATTTATCTCTCCCCCATCTGTATCATCCTTCCATCTTCCATCCTCTCCGTTCATTGACAACCAGGCTCCAAGTGAGAGTATTTTCTTTTTTCTCTCTTCTTCAGATTTATCCATAAATCTTCTGGATTTTTCAAGAACATTCTTTATATTAGCTAAATTATCAAAGGGTATTCTTCCTACATTTACCTCTGGATGAAAGTCTATTTCATCTTCTCCAGGAACTCCAAAGTATCCATCACCATTTGAATCCCAGTCACCAGTTAAGTCTCTATAATAGAAATCTGTCGGGATATTGGAATTTTCTTCATCTCCCTCTTCTCCTGTATACATATATCTCATAGGAATAGATTCGAGAGAACCAATAAGAAGAACATACCTTATACCGTTTTTGTTGTATTCCTCCTTTATAAAGTTCCTTATACTTTCTGCTTTATCTTTTCCAGTGGATGGAATATTAGAAAGTGTAATAACTTCTGTCTTTACTCCTCTTGATTCAAGAAATTTTCTGTGTTCTTCCGCAAGTTTCTTTGCTCTGTCTATAGTTATTATTAAGTAATCATAAGTTGGATTTGAGATGGAATCAGAGTAAAAAGAGTCAAATGAGTAATAATTCAAAAAGCTGCTGTCAGGTTTATTTTTATACACTCTTTCTTTTTTTCCTGTTCTTAGTGTAATGTCAAATTTAATTTCTTTCACATAGGTGAGCTTTGCTCCATCATAGAGGAATGGATAGTATGTAAATACCAAGAATCTAACTCCTCTTTCATTTTCAATTCCTGTAAGGTGAAGTGGAGTATATATCCCTCTGGTTTTTTTGTTTAGTTTGTAAACTTCTCCCCCTTCTGAAACAGGACTTTCTCCAGTCGGAATTTTGTATATTCCAGGCAATTCAGTTTTTTTGATTTTGGATATCCTGTATGATATAAACTTTGCACCATTCGGTATGAGAATTTTTATATTTTTTCTAGGGATAAGGTATTCGTCTTGCATTCCAACATTTATAAACCCCTGTCTCTTATACACATCTCCGAGCCCACGAGCCTAGTCATGATCTCGTATGCCGTCTTCTGCTTGCAGAAAAAAAAA
>CBFDTJ010000015.1:0-24961 GCA_965612865.1 uncultured bacterium | reverse complement strand
ATGATACGGCGACCACCGAGATCTACACCTAAGCCTTCGTCGGCAGCGTCAGATGTGTATAAGAGACAGGTTTGCCATCATTCCTCAAATTTTATCTTACAACGAAACTTTGAGGTTGGGGGTTAGTGTGAAATTTAGATTTTATTGACATTGAAAGGATTTAACCATAAAATTTAAATAGAAAACTTTAAGGAGGTAGAGGCACCATGAAAAAACCAATTCCAGCAAAATTAAGAAAGACTGAGTACACATTTAAAGCAGAGTGGTTAGAGGGACTTGTTCAGGCACCTTTAAATGCTCCAGAAATGCCACCAATGTGGTCAGAGATTGTTGACAGAGAAGGGAACAAACATCAGATTTTGATTCGCCCAATCAAGGAAGAAGAGATCGATCCAATGCTTGCTTTTATTAAAAAATACCTTGATGTTGAGTATGATTTTTATGACATCGTTGGAGCAAGAGTTTTTGCAGAACTTCTTGCTATTAAAAGAAAAAGAATGAAAGATGAGTATTTCTTCCTTGGCTTAGAGAATGGAGTTCCAGTAGGGATGGCCAATGGAAGAATAAGAGACGAGAAAGTGAATATTTCTCTCCACACCATGGCATTCAAGAGAAAAGTTAATGCCGGTGCAGTTTTATTCTATGCAAAGGCATGGTATGCTTTTGAGATATGCGGAAATGAAGAGTTCTGGGCAACATTTGAAAGTTACAATGGCTGGAGACTTGGTGGACTCCGTATGGCACTTCCAACATATCCATGGCCTGAGTATCAGCATGAGCTTGGTGGAGCAAAGATATTCTACCTCTCAAAGAAGCAGTGGGAAGAGGAAATCAAGAAAGACTACCTTGAGCATGTGGCACACGGCTCATTCTTCAAACCCAACCCACCAGAGGAACTCATAAAGAAGAACGAAAAGATAATTGTTCCAGACGAGATAGAGGTTTAGTTTAAAAGAGAAACAAATAAAAAAGCCCCAGGAATTCCTGGGGCTTTTTAAGTTTATACCCTTTTTACTCCTTCATCTTCCAGGCAACAAATCTACCCCAAGCTGACTCAAGTTCCATACCCTTAACGACGAAGGCTGCGATGTAGTATCTTCCGCTTGGAAGGTGAGCAATGTCTCCTGCAAGGTTTTCAGCGTGTACCAGGTGTTTCGGGAAGAGCTTAATGTGCATTACCTGATAGAACTCATCAATTGGATACATCTCGTCCCAATCCTTACCAAACTGCTCAATGAGTTTTCTGTTTGCCTCTTCAAATGTTCTTGGATGCCAGATTCTCATTATTGTGTTCATTGGATGGTCAGCACTTACAGCGTCAACTCCAATCCATTTTATCTTCATATCAAGTGCCCACTGAGCAAAGTCAGGGGATGGTCCTGGATGCTTAACCATGTATCTGAACTCGTCTGAATCAGGGCTGTTCCATCCATACTTGTGCCATCCAGTCTTTATAACGAGGATGTCACCTTCACGGATATCAACAACCTTCTTTATCATATCTGGGGTGTAAACACTGGAGTTACTTACCATATCAGAGATATCTGCTATAACTCCTGGTCCAACCCAATCCTCAAGTGGAGTTTCACCGATTGTTCTTCCTGCTGGATAGAAGTGCTTTTCACCATCCATGTGTGTTGCAAGGTGAATACTTGCATTACAGATGGATGAATTTCTTCCAAGTCCAAACTGCTGACCACCAACTCTCTTATGATACTTTACAGAGAGAGGCTCGTAGTTTAACCACTGTGGTGTTCTTACACTGAATGGGATGGTTAAGTCATACTGTTCCATTGATTCCATAATCTGGATGAACTCATTGTTGTCCATTCCTTCTGGAGCTTCGTATGCCACAACCCTTGCCCATGCAGATTCAGTCTCCATAAATGGAATTGGCTCTGCTGCAATCCAGAGTCTCTTTCCTTTTACCTTATCAATGTCTCCGCCGATGCTTTCAACAAACAGAAGGTGAGACTTTGGAACCTTTATGTGCATTAACTCATAGTAATCTTCCTCAGGGAACATTTCTCCCCATTCTTTTCCGAAATCCTTCCTTAACTTCTCCTGTGCCTTCTTGAAATCTCTTTCATGCCACCATCTTATTGGGGTATTCATCGGGTGCTCAATCATTCCGCAGTCAACACCGACCCATTTGAGTTTCATCTTCATTGCCCACTCGAAGAAGTCCATGGAGGGTCCTGGGTGTCTTACAAGATAGTGGAATTCGCTGGAGTCTGGCTTCTCCCATGAGTATTTGCTGTATCCTGTATAGATAATGAGAATGTCTCCTTCTTTTACATCTGCCTTCTTCATTATCATTTCAGGAGTGTAAACACTGTAATCTGATACCATATCTGATATATCAACTACGACACCAGGTCCTGAGAGTTCTTTAAGTGTAACATCGCTTATTGCACGACCACCAGAATGATAGGCAGTTTCTCCAACAAGGTGTGTTCCTGTGGTGTTGCTCCAGTTTAAGATCTGACCGTTTGCACCCTGGCCTCCTCCATAGGCTCCGGTTACTCTCTTAAAGAAGTGAATCTCAAGTGCTTTGTCATGAGGCCATGGAGGTGTGAAGATGCTAAGAGGCTGAGTGAGGTCATAAAGCTTCGCCTTCTTCATCAACTCTAAGAATTCCTCATTGGTCATTTTACTACCTCCTTATATTAAATTATTTATAATTAACTTCCGTATTTTTTGGAGAAAGCAACAACTGCTTTCTTGAAGCACTCCATTGGAGCATCAACAAGTCCTGCTCCAACCTGACCAATTCCTGGATCCTTGTGAGCAACACCTGTATCAAGGAATGGTGGTATATTCTTCTGAACAACCTTCAAAATATCTACGCCTGTTGGTGTTCCTCTGAAGTCAAAGTATGGAATCTTAAAAGCGTTATTCTCTCCCACTGTAATTTCATACATCTCACGGTTCTTATTCACTGCAAGTTTAACGGTGCCACCTACAAACTTAATGATTGCTGGTGCTGCCGCAATTGCCATTCCTCCAAGTCCATTTGTTTCCATAATTGCACTATCACCGATGTCTCCACCGACATCCTCTTTCTTAAATCCAGGGAATAAAAGTACATCTGGAATAGGTGATGGTGCTGTAAACCACTCATCTCCAAGTCCTGATACCTGAATGCCCCAATCTGTTCCATTCCTTGCCATAACAACGACCATTGAGCTTCCCTCAATGTTCCTTGCAGGGTCAAGACTTGCCTTACAGCTTGCCATTACAAATGGAAGGAATGTGTGGATATTCGCAAACATAAAATCAATTACATCGTTGGTCTTTTTAATATCATCCATTGTCTGGAGAAGATATGGAGTGATCTTTGCAAAGAGAAGATATGATGCAGCCCTACTTCTATTGTGAAGTTCATCGCCCATTGTAAGAGCCTCTGCCATAATTGGTTTCATCTCAATCTTTCCAGCTTTTCTTATTGCCTTCTGAAGAACTGGAAGTTCTACTTCTTCCATCCATTTAAGTCTTTCAATAACATCAGGAGAGTAGGCACCCATTCTAAGCACTTTACCAATTCCCTCATTTAAATTACAGTAAGCTTCGTTTCCAAAAGTTTCATTCTTAATAACAGCAACAGGCATGGATGGAGAAATAATACCAGCCATTGGCCCAACTGCACGATGATGATGGTTGGGTTCAAATATGATTTCACCAGATGCAGCAAGCTCTGCTGCCTCTTCTGGGGTTTTAGCAAGACCTTCATACACAAGAGCTCCCATAACTGCACCCTTCTGTGGTCCGCTCATTCTTTCCCAGGTAACAGGTGGTCCTGCGTGTAAAAGCATATTCTTTTTCATTCCAGGAATAACATCGATAGCTTTTTGGATATCTACCCAGACTGGTTGTGCATCAAGAACACGTTTTAAAGCCTCCTGATTGGCCTTTTCAATGTCTACCACTTATGCACCTCCTTTTATTTTTTTATTAAAAAAAATTTTGTGGATTTCAAAAAATGAGGTGTTATGTGAAGGTAGGTTTTTTAACCCGCGTATTTGAACCAACTCTTTTGTTAAACAAAGACTACATTTGAGCAATCTTTCACCTACCTTACTGAAAGTTTTAACCAATTTCTATTTTATATCTTTTGGTCCAATTGTCAAGAGTTTTCATGTGCAGGAAAAACTTTTAATATGTGGTTTTATGCTCAATTTGTAACCATTTAAACGAATGTTATTTAAACTCTTTTTCTATATTCTGTAATTCCATGAATGGGTGCTGTACTTTTCCTTCTCAAGCTTATCTACAAGGTCAATAATACCTTCTTCAGGCTCTTTTAAATAGGTAGCTCCGTCTTTTCCAAATAGTTCCTTTACCTCACTGGCAAGAATGTCAAGAAGCCATTGAAGTTTTACATGGGGTAGGTACCTATCAAGAGACGTAAAGAAAGAGATATCCTTTAAATAAAAAATTCTTTTTATCTCCTCCACCTCAAGGGTTATGGGAATTGAACCATGTTGAAGAATCCCCTCTTTCCTTCTCCTCTGGGCAGAACCAACAATCTTTTTTCCATAGATAGATATTTCGTAGTAGTTGGAGGAGGAAAAACAAAAACCATGTTTTCCTCCACTCTTTTTTGTAATCTGAGGTTTAAGTCCCAGTCTCGTTAAAAAATTTAAGAATATTCTTGAGATGACTTTAAAGGATTCTACAGTGCTTAATTTATAGATTTCATGAGATGAGGGTATCACGATGGAGTATGTTATTTCATTTGCATGGTAAACTCCCTTTCCGCCAGTGGGTCTTCTTACAAAGGGGATATTTTTTTCTTTGAGATACTCCAGGTTTATCTCTTCTACAGGTTGAAAAAAACCAATGGAAACGCTGTAGGGTTTCCATCCATAAACTCTAAAGATAATGGAGTTATCTTCTCTTCTTGAAGCAAGAAGTGCTTCGTCAATTGCCATATTTCTGTAGGGAGAAAAGCATCCCCAGTTTATAATTTTAAGAGGGAAATTTCCTTTTCCCATTCCTCCTCACTCAATTTGTAAGGATAGTTATACATGGTGCCTTTTGGTTTCTCATTGTAATAAGGTCTATTGCAGTCTGGACATCCTCTTGTAACAAACGGATTGAGTTTTTTTAGTTCATCTATAGAGATTTTCGGCAGTTTAAGGAGTCTATTTTCTTCAAACTCAAACTCTGATAGAGGAACACCTTTCTCTATGAGCTTTGTAGCAACCTGAATCTTTCTGTATCTTACAATATCTGGAGGGTTTAAGTCTTGAAGTTCTGTTCCTCTTACAGGAGTGAATGCAAAGAGAGCAACCTTTATTCCATTTTTTGTAAATGTTTCATAAAGGGACAGAATCTCTCTGTCGTTTTCACCAAGACCCACTATTATGTGTGTTGTAATTCTCCCCTTGTGCTTATCACCCATTTTTAAAATGAATTGAAGTTTCTTAAAGAAATCTCCTTCTCTGAGAGTCTTATGTAGTTCTGGATTTGCAACATCAATTGGCAATCCGACCCTCTCTGCACCAAGAAGGAAAAGTTTATCTATAAGTTTTTCTGAATATGTGTTTATACAGATGGATACTGGAATGTAAGTTGAAATTTCCTTTAAAACCTTCTCAACCACTTTGTTTGAATTTCTGTTGTTTACAGTTTGTATGCAGAGTCTTTTAAAGTTTCCATCCTTTACTCTATCTGTTACATCACTTATGGGAAAGGGAGGCCATACCACCCTTGAAAGCATATGGGGAAGAGAGGAGGAATCTTTTGCTTCAGTGCAGTACTTACAGCTTTTTACACACTTACCCGGTGTCATAACATAAATTGTTGTGGGAAGATAATCAACCCTTTTATCCATTAACTTTAATAAAACTGCACTGCCAAGGGAAACTCTAAGGATAGAGGATTCCACACTCATAATACACTTCTGGATCTTTAACCATTTTCTTTAACGGTTGTGAAGGATTTACAAAACCTGTAAATCCAACTTCATAAGCCATCACATCAAGTTCATCTCTATACTTTCCCTTTGGTCTCATACAACCAAGATACAGTTTTGTAAGTCTCAATTTTCTTCTTGCAGACTCAAAGACTTTGTAAACCTCATCAACTTCTGGAGGTTTTATGTCCTGAAAGGCAGTGCCCCTGGTGGGAATTATTACAAGAAAGACTATAAGAGAGGGTTTTATCTCTGCAAGAACATCAATTATTTCAAACTCTCCTTTTATCTTGCCCTCGTCAAGACCAACGATTATGTGGGGGTAGGTTTTAAAGTTTCGTCTTAGAAGAAGATACTCCTTTCTGAAATCCTTCCCTGTGTAGGGAAGGTGATAAACTCTTTTTATTAAATCGTCATCATAGATAAAATCAAATGATGCAGCATCTACAAAGGGTTTAACCTTTTTAATTTCGTTAAGGGAAAGAAATCCCGGATGTATAACAACTCTTTTTTTGAGTTTCTTAATCCTCTTTAAGAGATTTATGTTTTGTGTTATTGGTATTTTTCCCTCTTCGTTAAAGCCACCAGATACAAGAACAGAGAGATAATCTCCTTCTTCAAGTTTTTTTACTGCCATCTCTTTTGGTGTCATTCCTTTAAGATAAACACCATTGCAGTGAAGACAATGTCTATCGCAGAACTCTCCTGTAAGGGATATGGTTAATGTTTTGTTGGGATAGAAGAATTTGATTTTTTTCTCCTCTACCACTTAAGTTTCATCTCCTTTACAGCCCTCACCTCATCAGGTCTTGAAATTTCTGTGGTGTGAGGAGATTCTTTTAAAATTTCGGGATTTTCCTTTGCCTCC
Organism: uncultured bacterium; assembly: GCA_965612865.1. Classification (GTDB taxonomy): domain Bacteria; phylum Caldisericota; class Caldisericia; order B22-G15; family B22-G15; genus B22-G15. The sequence continues at coordinate 18,173 of CBFDTJ010000015.1, read as the reverse complement.
TTTGAAATTTTTATCATGGCATCTATAAATTCATCAATGGTTTCCTTTGTCTCTGTTTCTGTAGGCTCAATCATTAGTGCTTCCTCAACTATGTGAGGAAAATATACAGTTGGAGGATGAAATCCATAATCCATCAGTCTTTTGGCAATATCAAATGTCTTTACGCCATACTTTTTATACGGTTTTCCAGATAATACACACTCATGCTTATACACTGTATCAACAAGGGGAGGGTAATATTTTTTGAGTTTTTCCTTTATGTAGTTGGCGTTTAAAACCGCTGTCTCTGAGACTTCTCTTAAACCCTCGGCACCCATCAATCTTATGTATATGTATGCCTTCAGTAAAACTGTGAAATTACCATAGAAACTTCTTACTCTCCCGATGCTTTTTTCTGGTTTCTTAAAGGTAAGTCTTTCATCCTCTTTTTCAACCACAGGGTAGGGTAGATAATCTTTTAAGAAATCCTTAACTCCAACAGGTCCGGCACCAGGTCCCCCACCTCCGTGGGGAGTTGAAAAGGTCTTGTGTAAGTTTAAGTGAACTATGTCAAATCCCATATCTCCTGGTCTCACTATGCCGAGAAGGGCGTTTAGGTTCGCTCCATCATAATAGAGAAGTGCACCCTTTTCTTTCAGAATCTCACTTATTTTTAAAATGTCTCTTTCAAAGAGTCCAAGGGTATTTGGATTTGTAAGCATAAATGCAGCAGTTTTATCTGTTACAACCTTTTTTAACTCTTCTGGATCAACTATTCCATCCTTTGAAGGAATCTCAATCACTTTAAATCCCACCATTGCTGAGGAGGCAGGATTTGTGCCGTGAGCAGAATCAGGTACTATAACTTCGCTTCTTTCTTCTCCCTTATCCTTGAAATACTCCCATATGATTCTCATTCCAGTGTACTCACCGTGTGCACCTGCCGCAGGTTGAAGTGAAAAGGCATCCATTCCCGTTATCTCTTTAAGATGCTCTGAGAGTTCCCACATTATTTTCAAATTTCCCTGAACCATATCCTCAGGAAGTAAAGGATGCATATAGAGAAATTCTTCTCTTCTTGATATCTCTTCACTTATCTTTGGATTATACTTCATTGTGCAGGAACCTAAAGGATAGAATCCGCTATCAACTCCATAGTTTCTGTGGGAAAGATTAACTATATGTCTTATCAGAGAGACCTCGTTAATGTCCGGGAGCTCTACTTCGTCTCTCAATAGATTTTTATCAAGCTCTATCTTGATGTCATATTTATTGAAATCTTCTATAAAGAATTTGTTGCTTCCTTTCTTTGATAATTCCTTTAAAAGTTTCATTCTAACCCTCCAGAATAGCACACATAAGAAGTTCTATGTCTTCAAGGCTGTTCATTTCTGTGACTGTAAAAAGGTAAGAATTCTCATAACCTTCAAGGGGCAGTCCACCATATATATCTACAAGTGAGAGCTTTTCCCTTAGCTCCTTCTCATTAAAGGGAAGATTGACGGCAAACTCATTGAAAAATGGTCCTGAAAAAGTAAGTTTAAAACCTTCATCTTCAAATCTCTTTGCAAGATAGTGCGCCTTTTTATAGTTTATCTCTGCTATCTTTTTAAATCCCTCTGGTCCCACTGTGGCAAGATACACAAGGGCAACAAGGGCTTTTAGAGCATGATTTGAACATATGTTTGATGTAGCCTTTTCTCTCCTTATGTCCTGTTCTCTTGGTCTCAATGTCATAACAAAACATCTCTTCCCGTTTCTATCCACAGTTTCTCCAACAATTCTTCCAGGGATTTGCCTTACATACTCTTTCTTTGTCTGAAGTATTCCAAGGTATGGTCCCCCAAAGGAGAGAGGCATACCAAAAGATTGCCCCTCCATAGCAAGAATATCAACTCCAAAGTCAAAAGGAGGTTTGATTATTCCAAGGAATAATGCCTCAACAATTGAGAGGATAAAAAGGGCATCATTGTTTTTTATAACTTCCCCCAGTTTATTTATATCTTCAATAATTCCAAAATAATTTGGAGACTGAACCACAACAGAGGAGATTTTTTCTTTTAAGATTGATTTTAATTTTTCTATATCTATTCTCCCTTCCCTGGTAAAGCCTACCTCCACAACTTCTATGCCTCTTGGTTTCAGGTATGTTTCAATTACCTCCCTGTACTGTGGATTTATGTTTTCTGGTAGAACAACTTTTCCTCTTCCCTTTATTCTTTCTCCCATCAGTATTGCTTCAGCGAGAGCAGAAGCTCCATCATACATAGATGCGTTTGTTATATCTGCATGGGTTAAATCACTCATTACAGATTGAAATTCAAACATTGCTTGAAGAAGCCCTTGACTTAGTTCTGGCTGGTATGGAGTGTATGAGGTGTATATTTCACCTCTTTCCAGCAAATAATTTATGGTGGAAGGAATGAAGTGAAAATATGCGCCTCCTCCGAGAAATATTCTTTCGGGCAGTTCATTTTCCTTGAAAGTCTTTTTAATAAGAGAGATTACTTCTTTTTCACTGAGAGGAGGTGGTAGATTCAAATCTCTATTTAAAAGTACCTCCTCTGGAATGTCAGAAAAAAGAGAGGAGATGGATGTAATCCCCATCTCCTCAAGCATTTTTCTCTTGTCTTCCTCCGTTAAAGGAATGTATTTCATTTTACTTTCTGTAATCGCTGTATCCCTTGGAGTCCATTAAATCGTTGAGATCCTCTTTATTTTCCATTTTTATCTTGAAGAGCCAACCTTTTCCATAAGGATCTTCATTGATTATAGATGGATTTTCTGATACCTCTTTGTTTGCTTCAACTATTTCTCCTGATACTGGAGCATGTATGTCCGCTGCTGTTTTTACAGATTCAATGGATATAACTGCTTCACCCTTCTTTACCTTTTTACCTACTTCTGCTTCTTCCACATAGACAATGTCCCCCAACTGATCCTGGGCGTAATCAGTGATACCAACAGTCACAGTGTCTCCGTCTACCTTTGCCCACTCGTCGGTCTTTGCATAATAAAGACCCTCAACAACTTTAGCCATCTTACTCTCCTCCTTTTTATTTTTTTGTTCTTGGTTTTATAAAAGGTTTCTTAATAACTTTCCCTGTAAACTCCCTTCCCCTTCCTGAAATTTTAACCTCTTCTCCAATTTTACCATAAGGAAGGTCAATGTAGGCTAATGCAAGGGATTTATTTAAGATAAATGAGAAATTTCCGCTGGTTACGAACCCAACTTCTTTTTCGTCCTTAAAGATCTTATAACCATGTCTTGCTATGCCACCGCTAACCTCAAGCCCCCTCCATTTTCTTCTTACTCCCTCCTCTTTTATCTTTTCCAGTGCTTTCTTTCCAATAAAGTCATTTTTTGAAAAATCAACAAGAAATTTTTGACCGGATTCTATAGGATTGGTGGATTCATCAATATCGTTTCCATAAAGCCAATAGCACACCTCAAACCTTAGTGTATCCCTTGCACCAAGGCCACATGGGAGTAGATTAAACTTCTTTCCCTTCTCAAGAACATCCATGAATATTCTCTCTCCAAGTGGTGCTTTCATGTATACTTCAAATCCATCTTCTCCTGTATAACCGGTTCTTGAAACAAGTAGCTTCTCTCCAAAAATTTCTATCTCATTAAATTTAAAGTAACCAATCTGAGAGAGGTTAAAGTCTGTGAAGCTCTGGAGGAATTTTTCTGCCTGAGGACCCTGAATGGCAAATTCCACAATTTCGCTGGAAATGTTCTTTACACTGAGTCCATCCCACAGATGTTTCTTAATCCAGTTAAAGTCCTTTTCAATATTTGAAGCGTTCACGACAAGAAGAATTCTTTCATCTGAAAATGTGTAGGAGAACAAATCATCAAGGATTCCTCCTTCTTCATTACACATCACGGTGTACTTAACGTCTCCGTAGGATGTTAAGTTAATGTTATTGGTTAAAATGTAATCAGCAAAGAGTTTTGCTTTCTTTCCTCCTATCTCTATTTCCCCCATGTGGGAAACATCGAAAATACCCACACCATTTCTCACTGATAGATGTTCATCTCTTATAGATTTGTAATAGAGGGGCATGAGGAATCCATAAAATTCAGTTAAATGCGCTCCAAGTTTTTTGTGTAATTCAATCAATGGGGTTGTCTTCATTTTTCCTTCCTTTAAAATAAAAAGCCCCAGAATACTCTGGGGCTTTAAATATCACAACCTTACTCCCTCTTCATGGGTTATTCTCTCCAGCTTCAAAAGATTTTCCCAATCCTCATCAATCTTCTTCTGCATCTCTTCAATCACATGCTTGTTCTCTGGTTTGAACAGATGTTTAAATCTTGTCTGAAGCTTTAAGAATTCCTCAATTGGTTTCCTCTCTTTTGGCTTGTAGTTTATTGTAAGTACGCCATTTTCAATCTCGTAGATAGGCCAGAAATTTGTCTCTGTGGCAAGTTTTGCTATTTTTATGGTTAGATTCTCCGGGAAAGCCCAGTTGGTGGTACATGGCATCAATACATTTATGAACTTTGGACCTTCTATGGATAGAGCTTTCTCTGCTTTGTTGTAGAGGTCGACAACTTTCCATATGGAAGCCTGAGCCACATAAGGAATATTGTGTGCTGCTGCAATTTTCACAAGATCTTTTCTCCACTCTCCCTTTCCAAAGGATACTTTACCAGATGGAGCAGTTGTTGTGGATGCTCCAAATGGAGTAGCTGCACTTCTCTGATGACCTGTATTCATGTATCCTTCGTTGTCATAACACACGTAGAGGAAATTGTGTCCTCTTTCAAAGGCACCTGAGAGAGCCTGAAGGCCTATATCATAGGTTCCTCCATCTCCTCCAAAGGCAATTATATTAACTTTGTCTTTGACAACTCCCTTTTTCTTGAGTGCTCTATAGGCAGCTTCAACTCCAGATGCAGCAGATGCTGCGTTAAGAAAAGTGACATGGAGCCATGGAACATTCCATGCAGTGTATGGATATATCGTTGTGACAACTTCAAGGCACCCTGTAGCATTTACAACAATAACAGGATCTTTTGAGGCCGAAAGGATTGTTCTAACTATGGTGTTTATTCCACATCCGGCACACATTCTGTGCCCCGGAACAAGCTTTAAACCCTGCTCAGCCTGAATTTTAGCCAATTCTCTTATATTCATTTTCTCCTCCTTACTCTCTAAGTCCTATACACTTCTCTTCACTTGAAACTTTACCCTGGAGAAGTTCGTTGAAGACTTCTTTTATCTCGTGTTTGAATATATCTCTTCCACCAAGACCGTAGATGTAACTTTGAATAGGAATTCTTTTATCAAGATCATAAAGGGCATTTCTTATCTCTCCATAAAGAGGAGAGTAAGCTCCAAAGGAGTAGGATCTATCAAGTACTCCAATAATCTTAAGGTGCTTTAGAGCATCTCTTATCTCTTCATACGGGAAGGGTCTAAAGAGTTTTGGTTTTAACAATCCTACCTTTTTGCCCTCTTTTCTTAATTCATCCACTGCGTCCTTGGCAGTTCCTGCAGCAGAGGAGAGAACCACTATACCCACTTCTGCATCGTCAAGTTTGTACTTTTCAAAGTATCCATACTCTTTACCTGTGATTTCTGATAATTCTTTGCCTATCTCTATGTACAGTTTTTTGGCCTTCTTCATGGCTTCCTGCTCCTGTCTCTTTGTTTCAAAGTAGTAATCAGTTAGTTCAAGAGGACCCATTGTCCATGGCTCTTTATAGTTTAATAGAGAAAATTTTGGTTTTCTTTCACCAACAAATTTATGCATAACCTCATCATCATACACCTCTACAACTTCGACTCCATGACTTATGATGAATCCATCGAGCATAACCATTGCTGGAAGCAGAACATCTGGATGTTCTGCAAGTCTTACTGCAAGAAACATATTTTCATATGCTTCCTGTGCATTTTCAGAGTAAATCTGAATCCACCCGAGATCTCTTACTGCCATTGAATCAGAGTGATCGCAATGTATGTTTATTGGAGCAGATAATGCTCTATTTGCTATTGCCATAACTACCGGTAGTCTTAATCCAGATGTTGCAGGTAGAACTTCCACCATAAGTGCAAGCCCCTGTGATGCTGTAGCAGACATGGCTCTTGCTCCTGATGCCTCTGCACCTGTTACCACAGATATGGCAGAATGTTCTGATTCTGGAGTTACCATCACAGTATCCACTACACCATCAGCAACAAACTTTGCAAATGTGTGAACTATGGGAGATTGAGGAGTAATGGGGTATGCTGCAACAACATCTGGCCTTATCTGCCTCATAGCTTCAGCAATAGCCTCATTTCCTGCTAATGGTTTTTTTGTGCTTTTAACTTTTGTCACACTCATTTTAATCCTCCCATGTTTCCCTTACCATTTTAATTGCGTCTGTGGGACACTCCTCAGCGCATATGCCACACCCTTTACAGTATTCAAAGTCAGTTTCAAGTCTAACTGGACCCTTATATATTCTATCTCTAAAACCTTTAACTCCTTCTTCAGATATGATTACAGGTATTGCGGAATCTGGACAGTAATGAACACATATCATACAGTGAGTACATAGAGCTGGATCAAATTCCGGTCTGAATGTTCTCCAGTTTCCAGTTTTGTATTCCAGAGAAGTCTTAGCTGGCAGGTTTCCACCTATGGGTATCTCCTTCCATCCTTTGAGTTCACTCCACTTTACCTTCTCGCTCATGACTTTGCCTCCTTGTAGGCTTCTCTAAGAGCCTTTATGTTTGCCTCTGTCTTTTCCTTTCCTATCTTCTTTTCAAAAATCTCCTTTATAGCCAGTTCAATAGATTCTAGCTTGACAAAGGGATAAGCTTTGACAAGAACTCCAAGGGATGGAACATTTGGAGCATCTCTACCTACATTGTTTATGCTTATTCCACTTGCATCTACCGTGAAGATCTTTCCCTTGAACTTGGTTATTCTTCTTACCTCCTCAGGACTCTTCACAGTATTAACTATTAACACTCCTTCATCGGGTAAGCCTTTAGTTACAGGAATTGTGTATAAAAGTGTGTCATCAAGAACGATTACAGCATCTGGATTAACTATAGGCTCATGAGATCTTATTTCTTTCTCAGAGATTCTTGTATAGGCAACTGTTGGAGCGCCTCTTCTCTCCGAGCCATACTCAGGAAAGGCTTGAATTGTTTTACCCTCTTTAAAAGCGGCAAGTGCTAAGATCTGACCCCCTGATTTAGCACCCTGACCTGCTCTTCCATGAATTCTAACCTCAAACACCTCTTTCACTTTTCTTTCCTCCATTTATTTGATTTTAATTATTGCCAAAACCTTATTATATTATAGCACTTAAAAAATAAAGGAAAAGATTTGTGAAGAGAATTACGATTTTTAGTAATTGAAATAATTCTCTCTATCTTTTATTATTAATTAGAAACTTAGAAAGGAGGTACAAATTTGATTGAAGATTTAATAAGAAGTATTGTGAAAAGAGATGATGTTGATTATCTGGAAATCAGGGTTGAAAAGGGAGAGAAGACAGGAGTTGAAATAAAAGGAAGAAGCATAGAGACTTTAAAGAGAGGTAGGTTCTTTGGAGGAAATGCCAGAGTTCTGGTAGGTGGTGTATGGGGCTTTGTATACTTCAATAGTCTTGAGGAGATAAGAAGAAAGGTTGAAGATGCCATATCTCAGGCAAAGACCCTGAAGGGACTTGTAAAGGAGAAAGCCACTCTTGCATCTGTTGATGTAATTGAAGTAAAGTTTAAACCCAGAGTAATCAAACATCCTGAAGATGTTTCCCTTGAGGAGAAGGTAAAAACACTCATGGGATATAATGACATCTTTTTCTCGGCTGGAAAGGAAATAGTGGGAACATTTATAAGGTATCACGATACGGTTAAAAAGGTCTATTTTGCTAATTCTCAGGGAAGTTATGTTGAGCAGGATGTTATAGATATAGGATCAACCATGATAGCAATTGCAAGTAATGGAAAAGAGACACAGAGGAGTAAAGTTGGTTTTGGGAGTAGCAATGATATTTCTGTGATGTTTGGTCTTGAGGAGGAAATCAAAGAAAAGGCAAAACTTGCAATTGAGCTGTTGAATGCCAAGGAGATACAGGGAGGAAACTTCCCTGTTGTTATAGATCAGGAGCTCGGGGGAGTTTTCATACACGAAGCCTTTGGTCATCTAAGCGAAGGAGACAACATTTACGAAAATGAGAACTTAAAAAAGATCATGAAGATTGGAAAGGTTTTTGGTTCAGAAGAACTTAATGTTTTTGATACAGGTGATATGGAGGGTAAGAGAGGTTTTGTCATGTATGATTCAGAGGGTGTAAAAACAAAAAAGGTTTACCTTATCAAGAATGGAATACTTAATGGAAGATTGCATTCAAGGGAAACTGCAGGAAAGATGAAGGAAGAAGCTACAGGTAACGGAAGGGCACTATCCTATAACTTCCCTCCTATACCGAGGATGAGAATTACATGTATAGAAAATGGTAAGGTTGATTTTCCTGATCTTATAAAAGATGTGAAGTTTGGAGTTTATGCAAAGGGAGCTTTTGGTGGTCAAACCAATGGAGAACTATTTACATTTGTGCCTGAAGTTTCGTACATAATAAGAGATGGGAAGATCTCAGAAATGGTCAAAAACATCTCTCTTTCTGGAAATGTGTTCACAACTCTTAAAAATATCGTAGGTATAGGTAATGATTTCGAGATACACGACTCTGGTGGTGGATGTGGAAAGGGAAATCAGTATCCGCTCCCGGTGAGTCATGGTTCTCCCCATATACTTATAAGTAATGCACTTGTTGGAGGTAAGGGATGAGAGAAAAATTTGTGAAACTTGTTGAACAAAGTGGAGCAAGTGGTGAACTTTTAATACTTAACATCGATAAGTTATCCCTCTCCTTTGAGAATGGTAAATTTAAAAATATTGAGGAAGGAAAAAGTGGAGGTATTGCTGTAAGAGTTATAAAAGATGGAAAACTCGGTTTTTCCTTTTCAACTGATACAGAAGATGTTGAATCAGTTGTAAACGAGAGTCTTACAGTTTCAAAATTCGGTGATAAGGTTGATTTTCAGTTTGTAGAAGATGGAAGCGTTGATAAAAAGAATTTTTATGATGAGAGAATAGAGAAGGAGGAGAGAAAGAAATTTATAGAAGAGGGAGAAAAGGTCATAGAAGAATTAAAGGCATTTAAGAAGGAGATAGAACCTTTCTTCTATATGGAAAGGGATATTATAACCAAAGACATAATTACCACAAATGGTTTCCAAGGCAGGGTTAGAAAAACCGTAATTTTCTTTGCTCTTGGTGGCCAGATTATGAGAGAAGGAGATTTTCTTACCATTTACGATTCAAAGAGTTTCTCCAGTATGGATTTAGTCAATATAGATAGTAGTGTGGAGAGGGTTAAGGAACAGTTTATAAATGCCGAGAAAACCACAACTATAGAGACAGGAACCTATCCTGTTATATTCACACCTAAAGCTACCTCCCTGCTTCTTCTTCCTCTCTCCCTTGCTCTTAATGGAAGATATATTGTTAAGGGTTTATCACTTTTAAAGGATAAGATTGGAGAAAAAATCTTTAGTGAAAGTCTTTCTGTTTATGACAAACCTCTCCTTGTAGGTGGTGCCGGTTCCATGGAGATAGACGATGAGGGTTCCATTACCAGGGAGAAGGTTCTCATAGATAAGGGTGTTGTAAGAAGTTTTCTTACAGATCTTGATAGTGGAAAGAAACTTTCCCTTGGAGGAGGAAATGCTTTAAAGAAAAAGGGACTGACAGGAGAGATAGATCTTGAAACAATGCCCTCACCTTCATTCACCAATACTGTGATTGAAGAAGGTAAGGAGGAATATATAAATCTTCTGAGAAGTATAAAGAAAGGGCTTATTATTGATTCTCTTATGGGGGTTATGATGGGTAATGTGCTTGGCGGCGAAGTAAATGGAAATATTGAGCTTGGATTTCTTGTTGAAAATGGAGAAATAGTGGGAAGAGTAAAGAATGCAACCCTCAAGTTGAATATTTTTAAGGATCTTACAGAAGTTTATCCATCAAAGGAAAGAGAGTGGTATGATTCAACACTCTCACCCTACCTTCTAATTCCAAGGGTTTCCATCTCAGGTAAATAATTTTCTGGAGGAGGAGGAAACTACTCCTCCTCCATTGTTATTATCACCTTTCTTAAGACAGGATCCCAGCCTACATCTGCACCAAAGGTTTCTGCTATAAATCTAATTGGAACAAAGGTTCTTCCAGGTGGTTTTATTTCAGGAGCTGCATCAAGATAAACCTTACTTCCATCAATGAGTGCCTCGTTCTTTCCAATGTAAAGTGTTATCTTCTTACCCTTAAAGTAAATGTAAACCTCTTTAACTTTCCCCGTCTTTGGCCAGTAGTCCACAGTTGCCCCAAGTCCCTCTGATATAAACCTTAATGGAACCATTGTTCTTCCAGGTGGTTTAATGTATGGAGCTGCATCAAGAGTATATACTTCTCCATTTATATATGCAGTCACACTCCCGATAAACAGTTCAATAACAGTTTTCTTTACCTTTGGAACCACACTTACACTTACATCAACTTCTCTCTCCCCACCATTTCCAGATACTATAACCTTCCCTCTATTCATACCACCTGATAAACCCTCTGTATCCACAGTTACCTTTATGAAACCAGCGTTACCCTCAAATTCTTGAGGTTTAACTTTTATCCAGTTTTGGGAGGTAGAGAAGGAGACATTAAGTATTCCTCCTCCTGAATTGACAAAGTAAAGGTAAAAAGTTTCCTTTTCTCCTTCAAGAAGTCCTTCAAGGTAAAGTTCTTGAGTATCCAGTAGAATTTCAGGAGAAGCCTCTTTATCTGTTTTAATTAATGTTCCCTCCTTAATATAGGATTTATCATTTAGAAGGGCATCCCAGAATTCATCTTCAGTAATAATTATTGGTTTCCCTTTGGAGTCCTTCATACTTATTACGACGAAACAATTAGAATCTGGAGGAATTAGAATTGGAACCCTCTCACCATTCTTTATACTTCTCTCTACAACAGATACTGTACCTTCAAATGTTTTGAACTCAATCCTTATATCCGCTTCGTCAATTTCCCTCCCCTCCTCATCCGTAAGATTTACAATTACATAGGCATTTTCTGGGAAAGGAAAGTCTCTCCTCTTTTTTATTTCACCCACTGTGGTACCATCGATTTTTATTTTTGGTCTATACGTGTATCCAATTTCTTCATCCACATCTCTTTTTCTATTGAGATTCTTATCCTGGAAGAAACCATTCCTCTCAAAAATATCATCAATCTTTGAAGCTCCATACTTTGCTTTTAATTTCTCGTATAGATCCCTCATATCTTTTATTTTTTCCTTCTTGATGAAACAGAGAAACTCTTTCCAATCGATACTGAGTTTATCATCATCGTTTCCTCCTTTATACCAGCTTCCTTTATCTACAAGATCCAGTAAAACTGAAGCAGCAGCAAATTCTTCATAAGAATTTGCCATCTGTAATGGGATAGATTTTGGTCCTCCATCTGCAAATCTTATATTGAAACTTCCATCAGCATTTTGAGAGAAAAATACAGGCTTTATAGTTCTACCATTAACTTTGATATAGGGAATACCGTTTGCATCGTGTTTGACAGCTACTTTCTTACCTTTATACTTTATAAATAACTCTCCGAGAGGTTGATTCTTATTATTCTCAAGATCCTCCCATCCCTGGTAATTGCCATTATCAAAATTTGAAAGGTTATAACAGCATGTTCCTTTATCCTTTAACAATTTCAATGTTAGCATGGATATGAATTCTGCAAACCCTTCCAGAAATGAATCTGTGGTATTTGAATTTTTAAAATTCCCATGATTTACATCCCCTGTTTTCCGTTCGGGAATGCCATAGAGTGAATCATGCAGGAAATGTCCAAATTCATGCCATTCTCTATTCATGGGTCTATGTATGGAACCTGTGGGACTATCTGCCTTATCTATATTTATCGTTTTATCCCAATACCATGTGCCTTCTGTATTGCTGAATGCACACACTGTTAATGGAAGCATAGAATCCTTTATCATTTTTTCTCCACCGCATGTTTCATTTCTGAAGACACTAAATGCTTCATCCATGTGGCAGAAAATCTGGGCTAAATCCTTTGGATCCTTTGTGAAATCGCTGGGTATTGTTAAGTCTGTATCTTTTCCGATAATAATATCTCTTTTATTTCGCCCTTTTGGACAAGGTTTATCTTCATTTTTAATACGCAGCTTCACAAAGAAAAGATTTTTACAATCATAGTACTTAACTTTAAATTCTTTTGTTTCAAATATTACTATCAGTATATAATCGTGTTTGCAATCAAAGTCATGGAAGGAAAACTCAAATTTCCCGTCTTTATCAGTATAAGTTTCAAGATAGTACTTTTTATCTGGAAGCCCTGCGTTAAAGGATTGATGAACTTCATGAAATTCTCCTTCAATCTCTTTAAAGTGTTTGTCAACACTGCATCTTGGCTCATAATTTAGGAAAAGAAGCACCCTTACTCCTTTCATAGGACACTCATTATTTTTTGGATTTAAAAACTTTACACTTCCTGATATTGTCCTTATCGTTGGGCACAGATAAACATTAAAATCTTTTACAATCTCTTTCTTGCAGGGTGGAGAAGGAGATATATCAAATTTCAGCTTATAATAGATATAGTCTCCCTCCTTATAACTCTTTTTAACAGTTACAGTTATTGTAATCTCCTTTTCTTCTCCTGGTTTAAGGGAGAAGGATTCTGGTTCAAGTTTTACATCTACTTCACTTATTCCAAGCTCCTCTGATAATTCAACTTTTACTGAGATACCTGCATCTATGTTTCCTGTATTTTTTGCTTTTATTTTTATCCTTTTAACATTTTCTTTTGGGATTTCCTCTGCTCCATACTTTATCTCTGGACATGTGGAACAAAAGACTATATCTTCTGGATCAGAAATGGTTACACCGCATGTGACCTCTTCTATAATTTCAGGAATAATTTCATCTTCGGTTTCCCCGGTTCTTCCTGTAACTTTTATGTAGTCTCCTTCTTTATATTTACCCTTGTCCTCATCCCTCAAAAGTACTTTAAATCTTTCTCCATCAAAGGTTTCAATAATTATGTATCCCTCATCCTCATTTACCTCTACCACCTCTCCTTCAATGGTGACGGATATGGAAGGGCATATTTTTAATGTTACTGTTCTTTCGTAAAATGAAGATACAAATTTAAGGTGAATTGTCACAGTTTCTTTAAGCTCCTTCGTTTTAACTATAACCCTGAATGTTTTAACATCACTAGGATAAAGAATTATTGTGGGGTTAAAGATGAACTGCACATTCTCACTCTGCTCTAAAGGTGAAACAGTTATAACTATACCACAACCGTTGGTATTTCTAACTATAAAATCTATTGCTTTAGTGTCTGTGGGTTTCATAATAAGGGTTAAGTTCTCGGGAATTATCTCAAAATAGGGCAGGATAACATTAAGGGTAACAGAAGATACATCTTCTTTAATTGTCTCACTTGCTGTAAAGTAGTATCTTATTGTGAGGGTGCTATTGTATGTTCCAGGGGAGAGATTTTCTCCACTTAGAGTTATAGTTGTTTGAAAGGAGTATCCTTCTGGTGGTGCAACAACAGAGAATTCAGTTTGCTCTGGTTTTATCCAGTCGGCACCAGGTATAAGCGTTATGTTCACAGTTTGTGATGGATCCGCCCAAACAGTTATTGTTAAGATAATCTTTGTTTCTTCTCCCGGGCAGACAGTTGCCTCTATGTTTTCTGAAGAGGTTTTAAAACTCTGGTTTTTTAAGTTGTATGAGAGTAAAGAGGTAGCCCCTATACCCCATAATGTAAAAGTCAAAATCAAAATAATAAAAATTAAAAGGGACAGCTTTTTCAATTTCCCTCACCTCCTGTTTCTCTTACTACTATTATACCTCTATATATGAGATTTTTTCAGTTTAAAATTGTTCCTAAAATTAGTATAATTATTTATAAACTCTGGTATGAAAGGAGAAGAGTATGTATCCAATATTTCTTAAGATAGGAAACTATGAGATAAGATGGTATGGCGTAATGCTTGCCATTGCAGTTCTTACTGCAGTTTTCTATGCATGGAGGGAAGCAAAAAAGGAAGGGATAGACGAGGACAGATTTTTTGATTTTGTAATATGGGTAATAATTGCAGGTATTATAGGAGCAAGGGTTGTATTTGTTCTTGCCAATAATCCATTATTCTATCTATCACATCCAATAGAGATACTTAAGATATGGCAGGGAGGACTTTCATTCTTCGGAATAGTAATATTTGGCTTTCTTTTTACATATTTTTACTGGAAAAGATTTGGACTGTTCTATAAAATATTAGATATTGCTGCGTCAGCCCTTGCTCTTGGATTTGGTATTGGAAGAATTGGGTGTTTTCTTAATGGATGCTGTTATGGTAAGCCAACATCTGTTCCATGGGCTGTAGTTTTTCATGATCCAGCATCATTCGGACCTATTGGAGTTCCAATCCATCCTACGCAGTTGTATCTATCAGCCAGTGGTTTTATCGCCTTCTTTCTCTTACATGAATTAAGAAAGAAGGTAAAAATTGAGGGTGGACTGTTTGCCCTGTTTCTTGTATTTTACTCAGTCTGGACATTTATAATTGAGTTTTTCCGTGGAGATCACATGCCTATATTTGGGCTTACCAATGGACAGTGGAGTGTTTTTCCTATTCTTTTGTTTGCCTATCTATTCTATAGATCTTCTCCCACCCTAAGACATGGAACAGAAAAACCTGAAGAGGAGAATTCTTTAAACTCTTCTCAAGAAGAAAAAGAGATTGAGGATTCTTAAAGAAGAGGGCATAGGATGATCCACTTCCTGAGAGAACCAAAGCATCAGGATTAAATCCTTTAAGTTCCTCTTTGAATTTGACTAAACCAGGATTCAGTTTAATTGCAAATTTCTCTAGGTCATTTTTAAGATAAGAAAGAAAATCTTCATTACTGATTAACCTGTCCAGTACTGTATCGGTGGAGGTATTAAAATAAGAGTATTCATCTACCAGCGAATAAACACGAGAAGTGCTGATTCTAAAACCGGGGAATACAACTGCAATGAAAAATTCCCTATCCTTCACATAGATGGGCATAACCTTTTCACCTTTATTCTCTATGAGAAGAAGATTCTCCTCTCTGATAAATAATGGAACATCTGAACCAATTTCTGCTCCGATGTTTAATAAATCTTCCAGACTCAATGGGTATCCAAATATAGAATTAAGTGCTTTAAGTACAGAGGCAGCATCAGAACTTCCACCTCCAAGCCCAGACCCTATTGGTATATTCTTTATGATTTTTACAGAAAATTCTTTTTTTACATTGATTTCCTTTAAGAATAAATCCAGGGCTTTTTTCACTGTGTTATCTTCTCTGACACCTTCTCCTGTGAAGTAAATTCCTTTCTCTCCTTCATCAATTTCTATAACGTCAAAGAGAGGAATCTTTAATACAAGACTCTTTATTTGATGATAACCATCAGGAAGTTTTCCAACTACATCAAGAGTTAGGTTTATTTTTGCTTTGGCTAAATATCTCATAAATTTTTATATACTCCTCAATGGATAAATTTTCAGGTCTTAAATCCATATTAAATTCAGGAAGCTTTTTAATAAAAGAAAATATGGAGGTTTTGATCTTCTTCCTTCTCTTTGAAAACACTCTTTTTAGAAAGACTTCGTATCTACTCCATTTATCATCCCAGTCCCTTATCCTTCTAAACTCGAAGAATGTGGAATTAACTTGAGGTACAGGAAAGAAATTTTCCTTTGATATATCCTTAAGCTTTCTGAAACTAAAGAAAGTCTGAAGAAACACAGAAATGGCAGAGTAAGTTTTTTTTGAAGGGCAAGACTCAATTCTCTCACCCAGTTCTTTCTGAATCATAAAGTATCCCCTTGTTATGTTATTTATCCTGACCACTTTCTTTAGAATTTCAGTGCCCGAAGAGTATGGAAGGTTGGAGAAGAAAACCAGATCATAATCAGGAAATTTCTCTTCTTTCAAAAAGTCCATAAATCTTACCTCTACATTCTGTACACCTTCAAGGTTTTTATAGATCATCTCCTTAAGCCTCTTATCTATTTCGTAGGAGACAATGAATTTACATCTTTTTGCAATCTTTTCAGTTAGGTTTCCTGTACCTGTGCCTACTTCAATGACAAAATCTCTATCTGTGATAGATATAAGATCCAGAAGTTTATCAGGATCGCCAATAAAAAAATTCTGCCCCCACCTCTTCCTTAAAAAAATGCCCCTCTTCTTAATTTCTTCTTTTATGTTCAAATTTTTATTTCTTCTGAGATATCACCAATGAAAGGAATTTTCCAGTAATTACCTGTTATTGCATATACAAAAGCAACCACAGCTACGATAAAGAGGACTGCTCCGACTAAAAACCTGAACAGAAAACCTATTATTGGAATAAGGGAAAGTATTCCGTTAATTACTTCCACAATAAAAAGTATAAGTCCCTGTTTTGCATGGGCTTTTGCAAACTCACTGTTGGGTGCTACTGCAAAGGTTACAATGAAAAGGAGGGGAATATAGCTTATGGCAGCAAGAAATTTGTTCTTCTCAATATCTTCCTTTTTAAATTCCATCATACCTCCTTCCTCCGTAAAATTTTAATTTCTTCTTTTAATCCTTTTATATCCTCCTCCAGCTCTTTTATCTTTTTAATAAAGTATCTTTCTTTTTCTTCCCAGGTGGTGTCTAAGTAAAGGGAAGGGGAAAGCAGTTCTTCACTTTCATCTTCCTCTTCAAAGAAAGATAGTAAGCTATCCTCATCATCAAGGGAGTTTATCTCCTGAATAATTTCTCTCATTCTCCTTTCTCTCTTCTCCTCTTCAGTAAGTTCCTGCCTATGCCACTTTATTAGCATAGACACAGGAACATATATCACTGCTCTTCCATCTATTTTTCCCACAGTACCAAATCGATCTTTAAATTCTCTTATAAAGGATGGAGAAACAAGATATACATCCTGAAATTCACTCACAAAGACCACTGTAGCTTTTACAGGCCTTGCCTTTTTGATCCTTTCAAACTTTGAAAGAAATTTGTTCAGTGTATCAAGCTCAATATAAACTGCCCTGTTTCCAAAGTACTTGTCTTTCAAAAGGTAGAACATTTCATTGAATTTACTGGTGAAGGTTCCATATCTTAGAAGTGATATAAAAGACTCACCATACAGGAAGTATGTTCCCTGGTTCACCATCAAAGTTCTCTTTACTCTTTCAGAGAAAATATCAGTTAAAACCTTCTTGGCAAGTAATTTAAGATCAGAAATCATATCTCAATTTTACCATGAGAAAAAGAAATAACAAAAGGAGATGGAGGTAAGATTCCAAAGGGATCAAGTACAGGTTTACCTGATGAGAGTATGAGATCGTATGGAAGCGTTGAGTGATTTGTCCCAATAACTATAACATCTGAGTTTCTGATTAACTCCTCTGTAGGTTTTACACCCTTTAACTCCTTGCCATTTATCTTTATTTTTTCAATGAATGGATCGTAGAAACTTACCTTAAGCCCCTTTTTTATTAGAATTTCAATAAGCTTCAACGGTGGTGAGTTTCTTAAATCTCCAACATCCTTTTTGTAACTTACACCAAAGAAAAAGACACTTTCCCTTATGTATGGTTTGAGTAATTTATACCAGAAAAGCGGTATGCTTTCATTTATAATATCTGCATCTTCAACCATAGAAAATCTCATTCCAAGACTACGGGATCTTTTTGAGAGAAATAGAGGAACAGTTGGTATACACTCTCCCCCAGCTCCCCAACCGGGATAAAAGGCATTAAAACCGTAAGGCTTTGTTTTTGCAGCCTCTATTACCTCAAACACGTCAACCCCTTCCAGATGACACAGCTTTGCAAACTCGTTTATAAAAGATATGTTTATGAATCTGTATGTATTTTCAAGAAGTTTCACAAGTTCAGCAGTTTTTGTGCTTGATACAGGAACAATCTTTGAGAAAATGTTCGAATAAAAGTAAACCCCGAGATTTAATGATTCTTCATCTATCCCGCTCATAACCTTAGGTACTGTCTCTTATACACATCTCCGAGCCCACGAGACTAGGCATGATCTCGTATGCCGTCTTCTGCTTGAAAA
>CBFDTJ010000014.1:0-25027 GCA_965612865.1 uncultured bacterium | reverse complement strand
TTTGCAATAAGAGAGGGTGGAAGAACTGTTGGTGCTGGAGTTATATCCAAGGTTATAGAGTAGGTGGAAGATGAGAGGAACTAAAAGCAAGGTAAGAATAAAATTAAGATCCTTTGATTCAAGAATCCTTGATATGTCAGCGACCCTTATAGTAGAAACTCTCAAGAAGAAAGGGGTAGAAGTTGCGGGACCTATCCCTCTTCCTTCTGAGAGAACTGTTTATACATTCTTAAGGGCACCAAATATTGATAAGGATTCCAGAGAGCAGCTGGAGCTTAGAGTTCATAAGAGGCTTATAGATATTTTAAATCCTACACCAGAGGCAACTAAAGCTTTAATGGATCTTGATCTACCAGCAGGTGTGGATATAGAGATAAAACTCTAAGGAGGAAGATATGAAAGGAATTTTAGCAAGGAAACTGGGTATGACACAGATTTTTGAAGATAGAAAGGTTGTTCCTGTAACAGTTCTTAAAGCAGGACCATGTAAGGTTGTTCAGAAAAAGACTCCTGAAAAAGACGGTTATACTGCTGTTCAGATAGGTTTTGAGCCAGCCAAAGAAAAAAGAATTAATAAGCCCCTGAAAGGACATTTCTCAAAAGTAGGAGAGTACTTTAAGTACCTAAAAGAGATTAGAGACTTTGAAAAAGATATAGGAGAAGAGATTACTGTGGAAATATTCCAGAAAGGTGAGAGAGTAGATGTTCAGGGTATCTCCAAAGGGAAAGGATTTCAGGGAGTAATGAAAAGACATGGAATGGCTGGTGGAAAGGACTCACACGGTTCAATGTCTCATAGAAGAATAGGTGCTATTGGAAATAGACTTACTCCTCAGAGAGTTTTCAAAGGACACAGAATGCCCGGTCGTATGGGAAGAGAAACAGTTACGGTGAAGAATCTTGAAGTTGTTTTTGTTGATAAAGAGAAGAACTTAATAGGACTTAAGGGTGCAGTTCCTGGCCCAAAGGGTTCTGTTGTTGTAATAAGAGGTGAGTAAGATGAGTATACCTGTATATAATCTAAAAGGCGAAGTGGTTGGAAATGAAGAAATTCCCAGAGGGTTTTCAATTCCACCTCACTACTTTTCCATATTTGAAGATATAAGGTATGTAAGGAATGCTTTAAGAAGAGGAACAGCATCTACAAAAACCAGAGCAGAGGTTAGAGGTGGTGGAAGAAAACCCTGGAGGCAGAAAGGTACAGGAAGAGCAAGACATGGATCCATTCGCTCTCCTATCTGGAGAGGTGGAGGAGTTGTCTTTGGTCCAAAACCAAGAAGTTTCAGAATAAGTATCCCCAAAAAGGTAAAGAAACTTGCAATAAGATCGTCAATTTCAGACAAGATTATCAACGATAAACTTTTTGTTCTCAAGGGAGTAAAGTTTGACAAAGTAAGTACAAAAGAGGCCACAGCATTGATTAAATCTCTTAAGATCTCTGGTTCAATTCTCTTTGTGTTTTCTGACGAGAATGGTGAGGTTGGACTTTCAATGAGAAATCTTCCAAAGGTGAAACCACTCTTCTGGAATAAAGTTAATACATATGATGTAGTTAAGCACGAGAATCTTGTTGTGACAGAGGAAGCATATAAAAACATGAAAGAGGTGTGGGGCAATGTTTGAGAGAGTTTTGATTAGACCGGTGGTTACTGAGAAAAGTCAGGAACTTTCTAAAGAGAGAAAGTATGTTTTCTTAGTGTATAAGAATGCCAATAAAGATATGGTTAAAAAGGCTGTTGAGGAGTTATTTAATGTGAAGGTTGAAAAGGTGAATATATTGAAAAAATACCCCAAGAAAAGAAGGTCAAGGGCTTTCTTCTCCCATACTCCAGAAGGGAAGAAGGCCATTGTCACTCTGAAAGAGGGGTATTCCATAGATATTATGAAAGGAGTATAAGATGGGACTAAGAAAGGTTAGACCAATAACCCCGGGGCAGAGACATGCAGTTTATCCAGACTTCAGCGATATAACAAAAAAGGAACCAGAGAAATCTCTTGTAGTTGGTTTAAGAAAGAAAGCTGGAAGAAATAACCAGGGAAAGATAACCACAAGACATAGAGGCGGTGGAGTTAAAAGGCTCTACAGAATTATTGATTTTAAGAGAGATAAAGATGGAGTGCCTGGAAAAGTTGCAAGCATAGAATACGATCCCAACAGATCAGCAAGAATTGCCCTTATTCATTACGCCGATGGAGAAAAAAGGTACATCCTTGCTCCACTGGGACTCCAGGTTGGAGATACCATTCTTTCAGGAGAGAATGTTCCCATAAAACCAGGGAACAGTATGCCCATAGAAAACATACCGGTAGGAACTCTAATTCATAATATAGAGCTTACTCCTGGTAAAGGAGGTCAGATTGTACGTTCTGCAGGAGCAGGAGCTCAGATTATGAGTAAAGAGGGAAAGTATGCACAGGTGAAACTTCCTTCAGGAGAAATCAGGATGATAAACATAAAGTGCAGAGCCACAATTGGACAGGTTGGAAATCTTGACCATATCAATGTCTCCCTTGGAAAAGCAGGCAGAA
Source organism: uncultured bacterium (assembly GCA_965612865.1). Lineage (GTDB taxonomy): Bacteria > Caldisericota > Caldisericia > B22-G15 > B22-G15 > B22-G15. Next base: position 22,498 of record CBFDTJ010000014.1, on the reverse strand, counting down.
AAAGACATCTTGGTATAAGACCTACAGTTAGAGGATCTGCCATGAACCCGGTGGATCATCCACATGGAGGAGGAGAAGGAAAAGCTCCAATTGGACACCCTTCACCTTTATCTCCCTGGGGTAAACCGACTCTTGGTAAAAAGACCAGGAAGAAAAAGAAACCAAGTACCAGATTTATAGTCAGGAGGAGGAAGTAGGCATGGGAAGAAGCAAGAAAAAAGGACCCTATGTGGATGAGAAACTTTTGAAAAGAATAAGAGAGATGAATGAAAAAGGTGTGAAGAAGATAATAAAGGTGTGGTGCAGAAGATCTACTATTACTGAAGAGATGGTTGGACATACTATTGCAGTTCATAATGGAAAGAATCACATTCCCATTTACATAACAAAAGCAATGGTCGGACACAAACTTGGTGAATTCGCCTTTACAAGAACCTTCAGGTCTCACAACAGACCCACTGAGCGTTCAACGGCACCTAAATAGGAGGTAAACAATGGAAGTTAGAGCAGTGAATAGATTTGTAAGAATATCTCCAAAGAAAGCAAGAAGAATAGCCAGCCTTGTAAGAGGAAAGAATGTAAAGATTGCACTTTCCATGCTCAAATTTATCCCTTCAAAGACTGCTGTTCCCATAGCAAAGACAATAAAATCTGCTGCAGCCAATGCCAAAAACAACTACCACATGAATGAGAATCTTCTCTATATAAGTAAGATAATGGTTGATCAAGGACCTCCTATGAAAAGGGTTAAACCCCGTGGAATGGGTAGAGCAGATGTTATTAGAAGACCCCTTTCACATATAACTGTTTATGTTGAAGAGAGAAAGGAGGAAGAGTAATGGGTCAGAAAGTTAACCCGTATGGTTTTAGGATCGGAGTAACTAAAGAATGGAAGGCTTTCTGGTATGCTCCCAAGAAAGAGATACCGAACATCCTCTTTGAAGATTTGATGATAAGAAATAAAATTGACAGTCTTGGAAGAGAAGTTGCAGTTGCCTCTGTTGAGATTTACAGAAAAGGTGACCAGGTGAGAGTTGTTATATTTACCGCGAGACCTGGAGTTCTTATAGGAAAAGGTGGATCCAATATCGAAAGGCTTAAAGGCGATCTTCAGGAAATTGTTGGAGATAAAAAACTGGATGTTAAGGTAGTGGAAGTTAAAAAACCTGAACTTTCTGCAAAACTTCAGGCAGAATTTATTGTTGACAGAATTGAAAAGAGAGCATCTTACAAGAGAGCCATGAAACAGACCATAGCCAGAACAATGAAAGGCGGAGCTAAAGGTATAAAGGTTCAGTGCTCAGGAAGACTTGACGGAGCAGAAATCGCAAGAACTGAGTGGTTCAAGGAAGGAAGAATTCCTCTTCAGACGCTCACAGCAGATATAGACTATGCTTACATACCAGCAAAGACAAAGTTTGGAGTTATCGGAGTAAAAGTGTGGATTTACAGAGGAGACCTTCCCGTTAGAAGATTCAGGAAAGAGCAGGTGGAGGTGTAATTATGCTTATGCCAGAGAGAGTTAAATGGAGAAAGCAACATAGAAGAAGAACCAAAGGTTTAGCCATTAAAGGATCAAGGATAGCCTTTGGAGAGTATGGAATAAAGGCTCTGGAGCCCGGATGGATAACTGCACGCCAGATAGAGGCAGCAAGAATTCCAATTTCCCAGGCAGCCCATAAAGGCGGAAAGATGTGGATAAGAATATTCCCTGATAAACCTGTAACAAAGAAACCAGCAGAAACAAGAATGGGCGGTGGAAAGGGAGATCCAGAGTTCTGGGTAGCCGTAATTAAGCCTGGAAGAATCCTTTTTGAGATTGGTGGAGTATCAGAAGAGCTTGCCACTCACGCCTTGAGACTTGCCCAGAGCAAACTGCCTATAAAAACGAAGATAGTTAAAAGAGAGGTGTAAGAGAATGAAGGCAAGAGAATTAAGAGAACTTTCAATAGATGAATTGGAAAGAAAACTTGAGGAATTAAGGAGAGAGCTGTTTAATCTCAGATTCCAGCAGGCGACCCATCAGTTAAAGAATCCTGTAAGAATCAGATTTGTAAGAAGAGATATTGCAAGAATCCTTACCATTCTTAAGGAAAAGGAGAGAGTATCATGAAGAAGAGATTGATAGGAGAAGTTATATCAAACAAGATGCAGAAGACAGTGATTGTAAGGCTTGAGAGACTTGTAAAGCATCCTCTTCTTAAGAAGTACATTAAGAGACACTCGAAGTTTTATGCTCATACTGAGATACCCCTTGAGATTGGAGACATAGTGGAAATAGAAGAGACGAGACCTCTAAGCAAACTCAAGAGGTGGAGAGTTAGAAGAATAGTGAAAAGTGTTCCAAGAGAGGAAACTTCGGAGGTGAAAAATGATAAGACCACAGACGAGACTTAAAGTTGCAGATAATACAGGCGCAAAAGAGGTTATGTGTATAAGAGTTCTTGGAGCATCAAATAAATTGTATGGAAAAGTAGGAGATATAATCGTTTTTACAGTTAAAGATGCTATTCCAAACAGTCCTATTCCAAAAGGAACTGTAGGTAAAGGAGTTATTGTAAGGACCAAAAACAGAATTAGAAGACCAGATGGATCTTATGTGAGGTTTGATGACAATGCCGTGGTAATAATAGATGAAGACGGAAATCCTAAAGGAACCAGAATTTTTGGTCCAGTATGTAGAGAACTGAGGGAGAAAGGGTACCTTAAGATAATTTCCCTTGCAGCAGAGGTGGTGTAGGATGAGAAGACTGAGAATTAGAAAAGGAGACACTGTAAAAGTAATAAGAGGCAGAGATAAAGGAAAAACAGGAAAGGTCCTCAAAGTTCTTCCCGGAGAAAGAAAGGTAATTGTTGAAGGAGTGAATGTAGTTAAGAAACACATGAGACCCACTCAGAAGTATCCTGAAGGTGGTGTGAAGGAGATAGAAAGTCCTATATACGCATGGAAAGTTGAACTTGTATGTCCTCACTGTAAAAACCCCACAAGAGTTGGAATGCTGTTTCTTGAAACAGGAGAAAAGGTGAGAGTTTGTAAGAAGTGTGGAGAAATCATTGATAGAACATAGGAGGAATTATGGGATACTTAAAGGCTAAATGGCTTGAAGTAGCTCCAAAGCTCATGAAGAGGTTTGGATATAAAAATATAATGGAAGTCCCGAAGATTGTGAAGATAGTCGTAAACCGTGGAATAGGAGATGCTCCTGAGAACCCAAAGGCAATTGAGAAGACAGAAGAAGAGATAAAACTCATAACAGGACAGAAACCAGTTTTTAAGAAGGCAAGGAAGTCCATTGCCTCCTTCAAGATCAGAAAAGGAATGGTTGTAGGTGCCAAAGTCACTCTTAGAGGAAAGAGAATGGAGGAATTCTTTGAGAAACTTATCAATGTCGCTCTTCCAAGAATAAGGGACTTTAGAGGTCTCTCCAGAAAGTCTTTTGACGGAAGAGGTAATTATACTTTTGGTGTGGAAGAGCAGTTGATATTTCCAGAGATCGATTACGACATGATTGATAAAGTTAGAGGTTTTGATATAACCATTGTCACCACTGCAAAAACAGATGAAGAGGCAGAGGCTTTACTTGAAGAGCTGGGGCTTCCCTTTGAAACAAAGAAGAGAAAGGAGGCATAAATGGCAAGGAAGGCTTTAATAGAGAAAGCAAAAAGAAAACCAAAGTATAGAACAAGAAAGGTGAATAGATGTAGAATCTGTGGAAGACCAAGAGCTGTTTACAATGACTTTGGACTTTGCAGAATTTGTGTGAGGAAATATTTCCACTCAGGTTATATTCCCGGAATGAAGAAAGCGAGTTGGTAGGAGGTGGTTAACTTGATGACAGATCCAATTGCAGATCTTATAACAAGAATAAGAAATGCAAATATGGTATACAAAGAATCTACAGAGGTTCCTTACTCCAGGATAAAGAGGAATATTGTACAGATTCTTAAAGACGAAGGCTATATAAGTGATTACGAAGTTATAGAGAAAGACAACAAGAAGACCATAAAGATATACCTGAAGTATGGAAAGAATAAGGAAAGAGTAATTATGGGAATCCAGAGAGTCTCAAAACCTGGAAGGAGAATCTATGTTGGAAAAGACCAGGTGCCGAAGGTTCTTAATGGTATAGGAATAGCAATTATCTCCACCTCAAAGGGTCTTGTAACTGATAGGGTTGCAAGAAAGATAGGTCAGGGTGGAGAGGTTCTTCTGTACGTATGGTAGGAGGATGAGATGTCAAGAATAGGAAAAAAACCAATTCCAATACCAAAAGGAGTTGAGGTAACTATAAAGGATAGAGAGATAACAGTAAAGGGACCCAAAGGAACCCTTAAAAGGGAATTTCCACCTGTGCTTTCAGTGAAAGTAGAGGATTCCCAGATAGTTGTGGAAAGAAGCAGAGAAGATAAACAGGTGAGATCACTTCATGGAACATACAGAGCTTTGATAAACAATATGGTGGAAGGAGTAAGTAAAGGTTTTGAAAAAACTCTCATAATCCATGGTGTTGGTTATAAGGCACAGCTTACAGGGAAGAAGCTCGTGATAAATCTTGGCTATTCCCATCCAATTGAGATAGAAGCTCCAGAAGGAATTGAGTTTGAAGTTGAAAGAGGAATCAGGATAAAGGTCAAAGGGTTCGATAAGGAACTTGTTGGTCATGTGGCAGCGAAGATTAGAAGACTTAGAAATCCTGATCCATACAAAGCAAAAGGTATAAGATACGAAAACGAAGTTATTAGAAGAAAACCAGGAAAGGCTCTTGCCAAGGGAACTGGAGCATAAGGAGGAAATATGATTAAACAGGTAAATAGAAATGAGAAAAGGAAAGCAAGACATAAGAGGATAAGGAAAAAAATCTCTGGAACTTTTTCTCGTCCAAGAGTTTGTATATACAAAAGTCTGAAACATATACACCTTCAGGCAATAGACGATGAGAATGGCCATACCCTAATTTACCTTTCCACTTTAACTCCAGAGATAAGAGAAACTCTCAAGGGAAAGAAGAACAAAGAGGCATACATACTTCTCGGTCAGAAAATGGCAGATCTTCTTTTAGAAAAAGGAATAAAGACCATAATCTTTGATAGATCAGGTTACATGTATCATGGCAACATAAAGGCCCTTTGTGAAGAGATGAGAAAGAAGGGAATAGAATTTTAGGAGGAGATGAGATGATAAGTAGAGATGATCTTGAAGTTACTTTTGAGGAGCAGCTTGTTCAGATAAGGAGAGTTACGAAGGTAACCAAAGGAGGAAAGAGACTTAGATTTAGAGCCCTTGTCGTTGTTGGAGATAGAAATGGTACTGTCGGAGTTGGCGTAGGAAAAGCCAACGAAGTTCCTTCAGCAATAAAAAAAGCTTCAGCAAGGGCAAGAAGAGATGCCATAAAGGTGAATCTTAAGGGAACCACAATTCCTCACGAGATCTGGGGAAAGTGGGGTGCAGCAAAGGTATTCCTGAAACCAGCAGTTCCTGGAACCGGAATTATTGCAGGAGGCGCAGTAAGAGCAGTACTTCAACTTGCAGGAGTAAGAGATGTTCTTTCCAAGTCTCTTGGTTCATCCAATCAGGTAAATGTTGCCCTTGCAACCCTTGAAGCACTCAAGAATCTTATAACTTTCCAGAAAAAGATGGAGCTATTGGGAAAAAGGAAGGTAAAGGAGGTTCAGGATGGTAAAGTTGAATAACCTCTCTAACCCTTTTCCAAGGAAGAAAAAATTTAGAGTTGGAAGAGGACCAGGATCAGGCTCTGGAAAGAATGCAGGATACGGAAATAAAGGACAGAAATCAAGAAGTGGAAGAGGAAAAGAGAGCTGGTTTGAAGGTGGACAGACCCCAATATATAAGAGACTTCCCCAGCTTAAAGGTTTTAAGAGTAGAAAAAACAGGAAGATAATGGCTGAAATAAATATTGATACACTATCAGAGTTCTTTAAACAAGGAGACACCGTTGATATAGACACACTTAAAGATAAAGGAATAATAAAGGAAAGAGTTAGATTTGTTAAGATTCTTGGAAGAGGAGAGATAGATTTTCCCCTTACAGTAAAAGCAAGCGCTTTTAGTGAAAGCGCAAAGGAAAAGATTGAGAAAGCAGGGGGAAAGGTTGAAGTGGTGAGGTGAGAAGATGTGGAACCTTTTGAAGAATGCTTTAAGAATAAAAGAACTTAGAAACAGAATAATATTTACCCTCTTTATGTTTGGTCTCTTCAGATTGGGAACCTTTATTCCTGTTCCAGGTGTGAATAGAGAACTCCTAAAGCAAGCTGTTGAAAAGGGAGGTTTGCTTTCCCTTATGGATATGTTTGCTGGAGGTGGTCTTTCAAACTTCTCAATCTTTGCTCTTGGAGTTTTCCCATACATCAACGCATCCATCATCATGCAGCTTCTTGGTGCTGTATTCCCATCCCTTGAGGAGCTTATGAAAGAGGGTGGAGAAGAAGGAAGAAGAAAGATTGCAGTCTGGACAAAGTATCTTACATTTTTTCTTGCTCTAATACAGGCTTTTGCTCTCCTTATCACCTTTACAAACAACGGTGCAGTTACTGCTACAGGACTTCTATCAAAGGCAACTATAATCTTTACACTCGTTGCAGGAACCTATGTTCTTTACTGGATTGGAGAGATTATAAGTCAGAAAGGTATAGGAAATGGCGTTTCTTTAATTATATTTGCAGGAATAGTGAGTAGAATTCCTCTTGGCATAGGTGAGATTGCAAGACTTTACGGAAAAGCTGGAGGAATTACACTTGTTCAGATATTAATTGCAGTTGTTGGACTTCTTGCGATACTATTTGCAATTCTATATCTTTATCAATCTGAAAGAAGAGTTCCAGTTCAGTATGCAAAAAGAATAGTTGGAAGAAGAATCTATGGAGGACAGTCCACATACATTCCCTTAAGGTTAATTCAGGCTGGAATCTTACCAATAATTTTTGCATCTTCCTTTATCATGTTCCCTGCAACTTTAGGTCAGTTTTTCCCCGGTACATGGATTGAGAATGTAGCAAGGGCGTTAACAAGCAGAACATCAATTACATACAACCTTACTTTCTTCCTTCTTGTAGTCTTCTTCACCTATTTCTATACCGAGATTTCCTTTAATCCTCAGGAACTATCAGACAATCTGAAGAAATGGGGAGGTTTTATCCCAGGAGTAAGACCAGGGAAGGCAACCGCTCAGTACATTGCAAAGATTATCAACAGAATTACACTGCCTGCAGCAATAATCCTTGGCCTTATAGCTATAGTGCCTAACTATTTCTTTGGAGCTGTAAATATACGAGCTTTCTATTTTGGAGGTACCTCAATACTTATTATTATAGGAGTTGCTCTTGAGACCGTTCAACAGATAGATGCCTATGTGAAGATGCGTCACTACGAGGGACTCCTCAAATGAAGATTGTCATGCTTGGAAACATTGGAGTTGGTAAAGGAACTCAGGGAAGAAAACTTTCAGAAAAGTTTAATATTCCATATATCGCTACAGGAGATATATTCAGAGAGAATATAAGAAATGAGACTCCTCTTGGAAAAAAGGTGAAAGACATCCTTAAAGAGGGAAAGCTTGTTCCCGATGAAGTTGTAAATGAAATAGTTTTTGATAAAATTAATAATTTGGAAGGTTTTGTCCTTGATGGTTTTCCAAGAACTCTATTTCAGGCAGAGCAACTTGAAAAGTTTCTTAAACTAAACAACAATCCTTTGAATTTTGTTCTTTACCTTACACTTTCTGAGGATACAATTGTAAAGAGAATAACAGGAAGAAGAGTTTGTCCTAAATGCGGGAGGATTTACAATATCTATTTTAATCCTCCAAAGAACGACGAAATTTGCGATTTTGATGGTGAAAAGTTAATTCAGAGAGAAGATGACAATCTCGAAGTTGTTAAAAAGAGAATTGAGGAGTTTAAGAAGAATACCCTCCCTCTTATAGATTTTTATAGAGAGAGGAAAATACTCTTCGAGATAGATGGAGAAGGAACTCCTGATGAAGTTTTTAATAGAATAGTGAAGACTATAGATGATAATACTAAAGAGTAAGGCTGAAATAGAAATTATGAGAAGAGCTGGAATGCTTCTCTCAGAGGTGATGGAAGAGTTAAAAAAGATGGTAAAGGAAGGAGTCTCTGCGTACAAACTGAATGAGTTTGCTGAGAAAAAGATAAGGAGCCTCAATGCAGAACCTGCCTTTAAGGGTTATAGAGGCTATCCTTATACGCTCTGCGTCTCTGTGAACAGTGAGGTAGTTCACGGTTTTCCGTCAAAGGAAAAGGTGTTCAAAGACGGAGACCTCGTGTCTCTTGATATAGGACTTAAATATAAAGGATACTACTCAGATATGGCATTTACAGTTCCTGTTGGAGAAATAGACAAGAAAAAAAGAAAACTTCTTGAGGTTGGAGAGAGAGCACTTTACCTTGGGATATCAAAGGCGAAGGTAGGAAACAGACGTGGAGTTATATCTAATGCCATTGAAGAGTTTGTGAAAGAGAATGGTTTTAGTGTTGTAAAGGAGTATGTGGGACACGGAATTGGTAGGAGTTTACATGAGGATCCGCAGGTTCCAAACTTTGGAGACAGGAGTGAAGGACCTGTATTAAAGGAAGGAATGACCATAGCCATTGAACCGATGATATGTATAGGTAGCGGAAAGACGAAGGTAGAGGACGACGGATGGACTGCAAAAACTGTTGATGATGGTCCGTGTGTGCACTTTGAACACACAATTGCTATTACAGCAAAGGGTCCTTTGATTCTCACTGTTCCAGAGGAGGTGAGGTGATGGAAAAGAAAAAAGAATACGTAGAAGTAGAAGGAATTGTTGTTGAGACTCTTCCGAACATGAACTTTAAGGTTAAGCTTCCAAACGGAAAAATAATAAAAGCCTTTGTGAGTGGAAAAATGAGACTCCACTCCATCAGGGTTGTTCCTGGAGATAGAGTTAAACTCCAGATATCTATATACGACCCTACTCAGGGTAGAATTGTTTATAGACTTTCTTAAAGGAGGATAGGATGAAGGTAAGGTCTTCAGTAAAAAAGATATGTCCTAAGTGCAGGATTATAAAAAGAAAGGGAAGGGTTATGGTAATTTGCTCTAACCCAAAACATAAACAGAGACAAGGATAGGAGGAGTTATGGCAAGAGTTGTTGGTATAGATTTACCAAAAAACAAGAGAATAGATATAGCCCTGACTTATATTTATGGTATAGGTCACTCAAGGGCTAAGGAGATAGTTGAGAAGGTGGGTCTTGACATAAACAAAAAAGTGAAAGACCTGACACCGGAGGAGATTAAGGCTCTTAACGAGTTCATCCCCAAGAACTACAAGGTTGAAGGAGAGCTTCGTAAAGAAATCGCTTCCAACATCAGAAGACTCGTAGACATTAACTGCTATAGAGGAATGAGGCACAAGAGGGGTCTTCCAGTAAGAGGTCAGAGAACAAGAACCAACGCAAGGACAAGAAAAGGCCCAAGGAAAACTATAGGAAGAAAGAGATAAAAGGAGGAGTAGATGGCTAAAAAGAAAAAGAAAAAAAGAATAGACGAGTATGTGAATGCTTATATTCAGTCCACATTCAACAATACAATAGTTACCATTACTGATAAGAATGGCAATGTGATTACATGGGGTTCTGCAGGTACTGCTGGGTTTAAAGGGACAAAAAAAGGTACACCTTTTGCTGCTCAGCTTACAGCAGAGTCAGTTGCAAAAAAGGCAGTAAATATGGGAGCAAAGTATGTTGATGTCTTTATTAAAGGTCCAGGTCCAGGTAGAGAGACTGCAGTAAGAGCTCTTCAAACTGGAGGTCTGGTTGTTAAATCCATAAAGGATGTAACACCAATTCCACATAATGGTTGCAGACCTCCAAAGAGAAGAAGGGTCTAAAGGAGGTAGATATGGCTAAACTTACCAAACCCAAATGTAGAGTTTGCAGAAGACTTGGTGTGAAACTGTTTCTAAAGGGTGAAAAGTGCTATACATCCAAATGTCCCCTTGAGAGAAAGTTCTCTCCACCAGGTATGCAGGGTATAAGAAGAAAATCCAAACCCTCAGATTATGCAATACATCTCTGGGAGAAACAGAAACTAAGGAAGATATATGGAGTTATGGAGAGACAGTTTAGAAGGTACTTTGAAAGAGCTGCATCTCAGAGAAAGATTGCCACAGGTGAAAAACTCCTTGAGCTACTTGAGAGAAGGCTCGACAATGTAGTTTTTAGAGGAGGACTTTCAGTTTCAAGGTCTGCTGCAAGACAGCTTGTCTCCCATGGTCATGTTCTTGTAAATGGAAGAAAAGTTACAATTCCATCCTTTGAGGTAAAACCAGGAGACAAGATTCAGTTAAGACCAAAGGCAAAAAATATACCCACAGTTCTTTCTGCCATAGAGCAAAAACCCTTTGTTCCTCCATGGCTCAACACAAACTTTGACAACTTTACAATAGAGGTTCTTTCAGTTCCCACAAGAGACCAGATAGATACTCCAATTAAAGAAGAACTCGTTGTTGAGTTCTACTCCAAGTAAGGGGTGAAAGATGGAGTATTTAAGTGGAAGACCGAAAGTAAAAGTCCTGGAAGAGAAGGAGAATTACTTAAAGTTTGTTGTTGATCCTCTCTATAGAGGTTATGGAATAACACTTGGCAACGCTCTAAGGAGAGTTCTTCTTTCTTCCATAAGAGGTTATGGCATTTACGCTGTGGAAATAAGTGGTATCACCCACGAATTTACATCTATTCCTCATGTGTATGAAGATGTGCCAGAAATAATATTTAATTTAAAACAGGTAATAATAAAGGGTTCACTTGATAGAGATAAACTTCACCTGAAAGTTAAAGGAGAAAAGGAGGTTAAGGCTTCGGACTTTGACCCAAATCCAAATATAGAGATAGTGAACCCGGATCAGCACCTATTCACCATAACAGACAAGAAAGGTGAAGTAGAGATTACTGCTTATGTTAAAAGAGGTTTTGGATACAATTTAGAATCAGAGAATAAGGAGAAGGGATTTCCAATAAATACAATATTTATGGATACAATTTTCTCCCCCATAAGGAAGGTAAATTTTGAGGTCTCTTCTTCAGATGTTGCACCATTCCCGAAGAGAGAGAAACTGGTTATGGAAATCTATACCAATGGTGCAATAAACCCGAGAAAAGCCTTGAAGGAAGCATCTGAGATTCTCAAGTATTACATGGGCATTATAAGCGAATTCAAAGAGGAAGAGGTAAAGAAAGAACTCTCTGTGGAGTTACTCCCCATTCCAAGTAGAATAAAGAACATCTTAAGAAAAGAGGGAATAGAGACAGTCACCCAACTTAAAAAGCTGGTAAATTCTGGAGACATAAAGGATATAAGAGGAATAGGAGAGAAGTCCATTGAGGAGATAAGAGAGGTGCTCTTCAAAACAGAAGAGGCTGTGGAAGAGCCTTCATTCTTCTCTAAGCCAATTGATGAACTTATGGATGAATTTGCATTGACCGATGAGGAGCTCATGAGATTAAAAGAGGGCGGAATAAAGACCTTAAAGGATCTTTTAGGGTATAGTGCTTCAGATCTTCTGTCTGATAAATTTGAGCTTCCCTCAAAGAGGGTTAAGAGGATAGAGAACAAACTTAGGAAATGGAATCTATTTCTTAGAAAGGAGAAGAAAAAATGAGGCATAGAGCAGGCTATAGAAAACTAAACAGATTTCCTTCTCACAGGAAAATGATGCTAAGGAATCTTCTTACATCTCTTATTATCCATGAAAGAATTGTAACCACTGAGGCAAGGGCAAAGGAAGTTAGAAGACTTGCAGACAGGGTTATAACATGGGCAAAGAAAGATACACTCCATGATTGGAGAAAAGTTTATTCGCTTCTTCTTTCAAAGGAAGCAGGTAAGCATCTTGAGGAAATTAAAGACAGGTTTGAAGGAAGAGATGGTGGATACACCAGAATAATTCCCTTAGGTGAAAGAAGGGGTGATGGTTCGTTCCAGGTAATAATTGAGCTTATAAAAGAGTGATTGAATTTAAGAATGTTTCTTTTTCTTACCTCTCACCCGAAAGGATTGATGTACTTAAAGATGTTAATCTTAAGATTGATAAGGGTGAATTTGTCAGCATAATAGGAAGAAACGGATCAGGTAAGTCAACTCTTGCAAGATTAATATCAGCTCTCCTCCTCCCCTCAGAAGGGGAGGTTTTTGTTGATGGCATGAACACGAGGGAGGAGGAGAATCTTTACAAGATAAGAAGGAAGGTTGGCATGGTTTTTCAGAATCCAGATAATCAGATTGTTTCACAGATTGTGGAAGAAGATGTTGCCTTTGGACTTGAAAATCTAAATTTTCCTCCAGATAAGATAAGAGAAAGGGTTGATGGAGTTCTTGAAGAGGTTGGTCTTTACGAATTTAAAAACTTTCCTCCCCATTTTCTCTCAGGGGGACAGAAGCAGAAACTTGCCATTGCAGGTGTTTTAGTCATGGAGCCAAAGTACCTTGTTCTTGATGAGCCAACATCTCTTCTGGATCCAGGGGGAAGAAGAGATGTAATTAATTTAATATTGAAATTACATAAGAAGGGTATAACCATAGTGCTTATAACTCACAGAATGGAAGAAGCATCAATGTCGCAGAGGGTAATAGTTTTAAATGATGGAAGGATAGAGATGGATGGACCCCCTCAAGATGTCTTTAAAGAAGTTGAGAGATTAAAAAGTATTGATCTATCCGTTCCCCCACTCACCTATCTTTCTTATTTGTTGAAGAAGGAAGGATACCCTCTGGAGGTAAAGCTTTGGAAGAGAGAGGATCTCTTAAAAGAGATATTGCAATTGAAGTTAAGGGTTTAAGTTATATTTACAGTCGCGGGCTTCCCTATGAAAAAGAAGCCTTAACTTCTGTAAGTATCAAGATTTTTAAAGGGGAGGCTGTGGGAATAGTTGGACACACAGGAAGTGGAAAATCCACACTTATTCAGCATTTTAATGGTCTTATCTTACCACAGGTTGGAACTGTAAAAGTCTTTGGAGAAGAGATTAAAAATGATAAGAGGTTTTTAAAAGAGCTAAGGAGAAAGGTGGGTCTTGTTTTTCAATTTCCAGAATCCCAGCTCTTTGCAGAAACTGTTTACGATGATATTGCTTTTGGTCCAAGGAATCTAAAACTTTCAGAGGATGAAGTGAAGGAAAGGGTTATGTGGGCTATTGATGAGGTTGGTTTAACCAGTGAGTATCTTGAAAGGTCTCCATTCTCTCTTTCAGGTGGTGAAAAGAGAAGGGTGGCAATAGCAGGAGTTCTTTCAATGAAGCCTGAAATTCTTGTTCTTGATGAGCCAACGGCAGGTCTTGATCCTCAGGGAAGGGAAGAGATACTCTCTGTTGTTAAGAAGCTTAAGAGTGAGAAGGATGTGACTGTCATATTTGTTTCCCATTCTATGGAGGATATTCTCTCCCTTGTTGATAGAATCTTTGTTCTCAAGGAGGGAAGGATAGTTGTGGAGGGAGAAATTGAGGAAGTTTTTAAAAACAAGGAAATTGTTGAACTTTTTGATCTCTCAGTGCCAGATATATTCCTTCTTGGTGAGGAACTGAAAGAGAAGGGATTTAAGATAGATGAGCCTTTTAGAGATTCCTTAATTGCAAAGAAGGAGATAGTGAAAAACATATGATTTCTAAAGACACTCTTATAGTCGGTCAGTACTTTCCAGGTGAAGGATTTGTTTACTCCCTTGATCCAAGGGGAAAGATGGTTTCATTCCTCATACTGATGATCTTCCTTTTCTTTACAAAGACCCTTTATGGATTTATTCCTGTTTTTATTTTGCTTTTAATACTCTTTATTCTTTCTAAAATTCCTGTGAAGCATGTTTTAAAGGGACTGAAACCAATACTTATTCTCCTTGTCTTTACCATATTCTTCCACTTCTTCTTTACAGAGGGACATGTGATATTTAAATTCTACTTCCTGAAACTCACAAGAGAGGGTATTGTGAGGGGAAGTTTTATAGGTATAAGACTCATCCTTCTTATACTTATCTCTTCAATCCTTACATTCACCACAACTCCTCTTGAACTTACAAGGGGTCTTGAGTTCCTTCTTCTACCCCTTGAAAAGATTGGTTTCCCATCCGGTGAACTTGTTATTATGATAACCATTGCTTTAAGATTTATTCCAGTGCTTATGGAAGAGGCAGAAAGGATTATAAAGGCTCAAACCAGCAGAGGTGCTAACTTTGATGAAGGAAACATATTTAAGAGAGCCAAAAGTCTCATTCCCATCCTCGTTCCTCTCTTTGTCTCTGCCTTCAAAAGAGCAGAAGATCTTGCAGTGGCTATGGAAATAAGATGTTTCCAGCCAGGAAAGAAGAGAACTTACATGAGGAAACTAAACTGGAGATTTTCTGATACAATCTTTCTTTTAATTTCAATTTTTGTAAGCATCTCCCCAATCATATTTGGAATTTAACTTCCTTCACTTAAAAAATGCAACGCCAGGTGCCAGGCACCCAGAGTTGCGAATTTTTAACCTTCTTTCTGAGCAAGGAGAGCGGAAAGAAAAATAAAAAGCATACCCACATAATTTATAATTCCATACACAACACCTAAAAAGAAGAATTCAAAGAGTGCAGCAAAAACAGGTTCTGTGGCATAGATGAAGTTTGCCTTTATGGTGTTTTCTCTTGTCTGGAAAGTTAGCTGTATATAGAAAGGAACAATGGTTGCAAAGAGAGAAGTTATTATTGCTCCATTTAGAGAAACAGTGGGTATGGGAATTGTCTTAACTCCTGTGGTTATTATGAATAACCCAGACAGGATAAGAACCACCCATACCTCCACAAATAGAAGTCCAAAGTTTTCCTCTTTTATGGATAAAAGTCCAACGAAAACAATGTGAAAAGCCCAGCTTACAGCACAAAGAATTGTAAGAATATCTCCAATGTTAATTGTATCTATTGAGAGCCCAAACATAAGATATATTCCTGCGGAAGCTAAAATGACGGCAAGCACTGTTCTAAACTTTATCTTTGTTTTGAGTATAAAGAGAGATATAAATGGAGTGAATAACACGGCAAGAGATGTTAAAAATGCGCTCTTTGATGGGGTTGTGTATTTTAAACCAACAGTTTGAAGAATGTATCCAAAGAATAGAAAAATGCCAAGTATCAATCCTTTTACAAATATCTCATTTTTGATTTTTCTCTTTGTTAAAGCCATAAATACCGTGAGAACAAGGAATGTTATGCTGAACCTTAAAAATAAAAATGATACTGGATGATATGCCTCAACACCCTTCTTAACAACAACAAAAGTAACTCCCCAGAGGATTGTAGCAACTATTAAGGAGAGAGTATCCTTTCTCATGAAAAGTATTATACCATTAGAAATGTTCAGTGCTTTTTATTTACAAAATGATTTGCCTCTTCCTCTCTTTTAAGTCCCTTTATGTAGCTTGCTATTACCTCAAAGAATCTTTTATGGAAGAGTATGAAGTTTATTACGATCCATATCCAGGAAGCGGTTGAAAGAGATTTGTATTCAAAGAAGGATATAACGAAAGGAGCAAAGACAACAGGAGCGGCAAATGTCATAGTTGTTGTTTTTGATGGAAAGAGTGCAATAAATGAAAAAGAAACAAGGTTATAAAAAGCAAAGAGGGTTAATGTTATCCTCCCAGAGAGATAGAAGTAAAGTAGAGTTGACCAGACAAAGATCATATCAAAGAGAAAATCGTACTTTCCAAGTTTCCAAAATTTTCCTGTAGCTCTTGCTAAATATCCATCAAGAATGTCTGTTTCCCATGCAAATAGCACTGTGTAGAAAAAGATGGGGAAGGTATCTTTCGGGATTAAACCAAGATAAACGATAAAGCCAGAAGAAGCAAATCTTAAAAATGTCAAAATATCAGAGACCATATTTCCTCCGCATGTTTATTGTATAATAAAAAGGAGTCAGATTAAAATTTCCTTTAAGGAGGAAAATCAAATAATTCTTTAATCTCATTAAATTAAGTTATAATTAATAAAGACCTTGTTTAAAAGGAGGAAAGATGATTAGAGTTAGATTTCCGCCCTCACCCACTGGATACATGCACATAGGGAATGTAAGGACTGCTCTTTTTAACTACTTATTTGCAAAAAGTAAGGGAGGAAAACTCATATTAAGAATTGAAGATACAGATAAGCTCCGTTCAAAAAAGGAGTATGAAGAAGATATAATTGATGGACTTAAGTGGCTTGGTATAGAGTGGGATGAGGGTCCTGATATAGGTGGACCCTATGGACCATACAGACAGAGTGAAAGACTTGATATTTATAAAAAATACATTGATAAGCTTCTTAAAGAGGATAAGGCGTATTACTGCTTCTGCGCTCCAGAGGAATTACAAAGAGACAGAGAGGAGGCAATAAAAAGAGGAGAGATGCCAAAATACTCCCGTAGATGTAGGAATCTTACAGAGGAAGAGAGAAGAAAGAAATTTGAAGAGGGAAGAATCCCTGTTGTAAGGTTTAAAACACCACTCTCTGGAGAGGTTAAAGTCTATGATAGATTGAGGGGAGAACTCACCTTTCCCATGGAGAACCTTGACGATTTTGTGATTCTTAGGTCTGATGGAATTCCGACATACAACTTTGCAGTTGTGATTGACGACGCTTTGATGAAAATAACCCATGTTATGAGAGGAGAAGACCATCTTCATGGAAACACACCAAGGCAGGTTCTTCTCTATGAAGCTCTTGGCTTTCCTGTTCCTGAATTTATTCATCTCCCCATGATTCTTGGTGAAGATCACACAAAGCTCTCAAAAAGACACGGAAGTGTATCCTTAAGAGACTATAGATTTGATGGTTTTCTCCCAGAGGCTCTAATAAATTACATGGCGCTTCTTGGATGGTCTCCAAAGTCAAAGGAGAAGGAATTTTTCACAATGGAAGAACTCATTAAAGAGTTTGACATAGACAACCTTTCAAAGAGTAACGCAATATTTTCATTATCAAAATTAAAGTGGATGAATCACAAATACATGGAGACACTTCCCTTGGAAGTTATTTTTGAGAGGGTAAAACCCTTCGTAAAAAAAGAGTTTCCCTCCCTATCCGATAATTGGATAAAAGAGGCAACAAGGCTTCTTAGAGAACACATGACACTTCTTAAGGATTTAAATCTCATAATCAAGGATATATTTTCCCCGCCACCTCTCTTAGAAGACGATAAAGAATACTTGAAGGAATTTATTCCTTTGCTTGAGGGGTTTATGAAGAACCTTTCATCACTTTCAGAGTGGGATGAAAATGAAATTCTAACACTCATAAGAAAAACAGGAAAGGAACTTGGTTTTAAGGGAAAGAGACTCTACTTTCCATTGAGGGTGGCAATAACACATAAGAGAGAAGGACCAGAGATATACATCTATATATATCTTCTTGGAAAAGAAGAGAGTGTTAAGAGGCTCTCAGAGGCAATTTTGGAGGTAAGGGAAGCCTGACAGTGGAGGTAAATAATGATTAGAGTATACAATACACTGACGAGAAAAAAAGAGGAACTTGTTCCAAGAGAGAAAGGAAAGATTTATATGTATGTTTGTGGTCTCACCCCTGATAACTACCCCCATCTTGGACACGCAAGGGCCTTTGTTGTCTTTGATACCATAAAAAGGTATCTGAAATTTAAAGGATTTGAAGTTAAGTATGTTCAAAACTACACAGATATAGACGATAAGATCATAAAAAGGGCAAATGAGTGGGGAATTTCACCAAAGGAGATTGCAGAAACCTTTATCTTAATGTATGAAAAGTATCTTAAGCTATTCAATGTTGATAGAGAGGGAAACATATATCCAAGGGTTACAGAGAATATAGATGGCATTATAAAGATGGTAAAGGAACTTGAGAATAAAGGCTTTGCCTATGAAACAGACACAGGGGTTTACTTTTCAGTGAAAAAATTTCCTGAATACGGGAAACTTTCAAGAAGAAAAATAGAGGACTTAATAAAGGGAGCAAGAATCCCTGTGGATGAAACAAAGAAAGACCCCCTTGATTTTGCACTATGGAAGAAGCAGAAACCGGGAGAGCCAGCGTGGAATTCTCCATGGGGAAAGGGAAGACCGGGATGGCATATTGAATGCTCTGTTATGTCCATGAAGTACCTTGGTTTTGGATACGATATTCACGGTGGTGGAATTGACCTTATTTTCCCTCATCATGAGAATGAGATAGCTCAATCTGAGGCATGGGCAGGAGATAAACCCTATGTAAGATACTGGCTTCACAATGGCCTTATAACTGTAAACAAGGAAAAGATGAGCAAATCTCTTGGGAACTTCTTTACCATTGAAGAGCTCTTAAAGAAGTATCAGCCAGAAGTTTTAAGATTGTTTCTTCTTTCAGGTGACTATCACTCTCCCATAGACTTTTCCTTTGAGAAACTGAATGAGATAAAAAAATCCTATGAAAGAATTAAGGAGTTTTACAACTTCCTCAAGATGATGAAGGAGAAATTCCCTGAGGATGATGAAAAGATAAGGAAAATCTCTGATGATGCAATGAAAGAGTTTACATCCTTTATGGATGATGATTTTAATACTCAGGGTGCCCTCGGAGTTTTATTTAAATTTATAAATAAGATTAAAGGAGAAGGAGGGGAGGGAAGTTTTGGTTATGCACTAAAGGTATTTGAGGATATGTTAAACATACTTGGAATAAAAATTTCCTTTAAAGAGATTAAGAATTTAAAGGAGGAACTAATAAAGATTCTTTCTGACTTTAATCTTATTGAAAAGGGAGATGAGGAGAAGGAAGAGGAGGAACTTATAAAGAAGATAATAGATGAGAGAAAGAAGATGAGGGAGAATAAAGAGTATGAAAAGGCAGATAAAATAAGAGACAGGCTCAAGGAGCTTGGATATGAGGTG
Source organism: uncultured bacterium (assembly GCA_965612865.1). Lineage (GTDB taxonomy): Bacteria > Caldisericota > Caldisericia > B22-G15 > B22-G15 > B22-G15. Next base: position 3,594 of record CBFDTJ010000014.1, on the reverse strand, counting down.
AGGGATGGAAAGAGGGAAACCATCTACTTCAGAAGAGAATAACATAGTTTATGGAAGAAATCCTGTAATTGAAGCAGTTAAATCCGGAAAGGTACTCAAGGTCATAATAAAGTTTGGGGTTAAGGGAAAGGAAATAAGAGAGCTTGAGAATCTACTGAAAGAGAAGAAGGTACCATTTACATTTAAGGATAAAAACTTTTTTAAAGATTATCCAAAGTCTCAGGGTGTTATTGCATATGTATCCCCTGTAAGGATAAGGGATATAAGAGAGATAAAGGCGGGAAAGAGTGACATATATGTTCTTGTATCAAACATAGAGGATCCGGAGAATTTTGGCGCAATAATAAGAAGCTCTGAGTGTTTTGGAGTAAAGGGAATTATTTTTCCAAAGAGAAGAGGAGTTACCATAACTCCATCTGTAATTAAGGCATCAGCAGGGAGCATATTCCACATTCCAATCTATGAGATAGGAAGTGTTCTTTCAGGGATTGAAACACTGAAAGAGAAAGGCTTATGGATAGTTACCCTTGATATGAAAGGAAAACAAATTCTTGGAAAGGTGGACATTCCATTCCCTGTGGTTCTCGTAGTTGGAGGAGAGGGAAAGGGAGCAGGTAAAAAGGTTATTGAAAAAAGTGATATGGTCTTAAAGATTCCCATGTATGGAAAGGTAAACTCCCTAAATGCATCAGTATCAGCAGGCATCGCCCTCTTTGAACTCACAAAAATAAGAGAAAGGTATTTTAGTAACTCATTTTATAAAAATTAGAAAAATAAGGAAGGTGAAAACAAATGAGAATAATGGAGAAAATAAAAGAAGAAATTATAAGATTTTCAGAGGAGTATACAGAGAGAGTAATTAAAAGAGATATAGCTAGAGGGATAATCCCCGAAAATTATTTAGAAGGTATAAGTAAAAGACAATCTACAAAAGGGGGAAATAGAGATGATAGAGGAGAAAATAATAAAAAATGAAATTCTAAAAGCTTCAAAAGTATATACTGAGGGTTTGTTCTTTAAAAGAAGCTATTCTCCTGAAGAGGCGCTAAAAAAGGTTGAGAAGTTTGTTAGAGATGATGGAAAGAGAACCATAGTATTAAGATCCTTTATAGGTCCCGACTATTTAGTGATAGAAGAGCCCAAGTATGAAGTAAGAATTTTAGACAACGGTAATAAAAGGAATAAAAGAATAGAGATCCAGAAAAAGATTAAAATAAAAGAAATTCCGCTAATATATTTTGGTAATAAGGAGAAACCAGTAGAAGAGTTTTCTACAGTAAGAGAGGTTAATGGTAAGAAATTAGTTCTATTTTTGAGCAATTAACTCCATTATCTCATCTACTTTTTTGAAAAGTTCTTCTAAGGTTGAATCATTATTTATAATAAAGTCAGCCTCTTTACATATTTCCTCTATTCTTTTCTCGGTTTCAGCTTCTTCGTTCTTTAAAAATTCTTCAAAGGTTAGGCGCGTCTCTTCCTTTTCTTTTCTTTTCTTGCATCTTTCATATCTAAGCTCTACAGGAGCTTCTATACAAATCAAAACATTTTTCTCAAAGCTTCTTAGCATTTTCACCTCATTTGGGTATCTTATGCCATCTATTACTATGATTTCTGATTTGTCTTTTTCCAAATCTTTTTTGAAGGCTTCTACTATTACATCCTCCCTAATTTTTCTTAAACATGCTCCAAGACTTTGGAGATATTCTCTTTTATGTGGAAGATAAAGTCTGTCGAGAATATCCATAAGTATCTGAGAAAACCTATGCTCGCTTGCGTTATAGTTTTTACTAATATATTTTGCAACAGCGCTTTTGCCAGCGCCAATTTTTCCAGTTAGACCTATTACTATCTTCATCGTCTATTTCTCCTTCTTCCAGCTTGAGAATATAGCATAGAACAATGCGAAGGCGGGATATATCTCCAATCTTCCTACCCACATCTGAATTATTAATAGAAGTTTTGCTATCGAAGGCAAGGAATACCATTGAAGCGAAGAAACGGTAACTAATCCAACATTTCCTTGGGCTGAAGCAGCTATAGCCAAACCATCTACAAAACTTAATCCAAACTCTGTTAGAATTATCCCTATCACAAATACTATAGAAGTATAAAGGAAGAAAAATGTTGTTATTCTAAGTAGGTCTTCATCCTCGATAACCCTTTCCTTTATTTTGAACGTTATAACGCTACTACTTGGAAGAATTTCTTTTAAGTTTTGATAATATGCGAGCTTGAGTAGAATTAATATTCTGAATATCTTCATACCTCCAGCAGTTGAACCAGCACAACCACCTGAGACCATGAGCAACGTAAGAATGGCTTTAGAAAATTCGGGAAAAGTAGAAAGGTCGGAGATAGAGAAGCCCGTTGTGGTTATCGCTGAGACTGAATGGAAAAGAGCATAGTTAAATGATTTAACTATATTATTACCCTTCAAAAATAGGTCTATAGTAATTAACAATGTACACGTCAGTATAACACCAACATATATTCTTATTTCGGGATCTTTTATTACCTCTTCCTTTCTACCGGTGAGGAGCTTGTAGTGTAGAAGAAAGCTCACTCCACCTATGAACATTAAAACTAAGGAGACTATCTCTATAAACGTGCTATTATAGCTGCCTATGCTAGCGTTTTTTGTAGAAAATCCTGCGGTCGCAAGAGCTGTGAAAGTATGACAAGTTGCATCAAAGAGATTCATGCCAGCTATATAATATAAAATTATCCCAAATACGGTGTAGAAAAGATAGAGTTGCCAGATTTTTCTTACCGTTGAGGAGATTGTTGGGGCAATTCTTTCTTCTCTGCCCTCTGCGGTATAAAATCTAGCAACCCCTATACCGACTTGCATAAGAATCAGCAAGAAAAGCATTACCACTCCTATGCCGCCTATCCATTGAATAAGAGCTCGCCAGAACAATATGCTCTTTGGCAGAGTTTCCACGTTCTTAAATATCGTTAATCCCGTGGTAGTAAATCCAGACATGCTTTCGAAGTAAGCGTCTAAGAAGCCAACGAATCCCAGAAAGGGTAACGAGCATACTAAAGGAACGAGTAGCCAAGCTAAACCTGCGCTAACCATCGCATGCTTGAGCTTAGTTTCTCCAGCCTCTTCATAAAGTTTTTTTAACCCAAATCCTATCCATATGGTCACGCAACTTAGAGATAAAAAACTAAGATATTCTTCCCCAAAATAATATGCAATTATGGCAGGAAAAATCAAAAGATAACCGATTAAAATTAATATAGCACCCAAATCTCGGACTATTATTTTTATGTCGTTTCTATCCAGTCTTATAAGAATCATTATATATCCCTACTCCTTATTAACATTGGGAAAAATTTAAACCTTTTGAATTAAATTTTATCAGAGGATTCAACATGAAGGCACTTGGAATAGCGATGGTAACTGATTGTTTTTTGGCTGGAAAAGTATTGGAAAGATATTTATAAAAATAGCTAGAGGTTATAACATGGAAAAAACCATATACAAACCTAAATTTGATTTCAAAGCTGCAATATTTTATATCTGTCTCTTATACACATCTGACGCTGCCGACGAAGGCTTAGGTGTAGATCTCGGTGGTCGCCGTA
>CBFDTJ010000013.1:0-25835 GCA_965612865.1 uncultured bacterium | reverse complement strand
TACTATGAAGATTTAAGTAAAAAACTCTATACTCAAATTTCTCATCTTGAGAGAGAGATAGAAAAATTTAGAAGAAAAGGAAAAATACCAAAAGGAGGAATGATAGAAAAATGTATAGAATTTTCCTATTTGGAGAGATAGGTTCTGGAAAGGAAACAGTTGCCAAGTATCTTACAATAAAATACAACTTTGTAAGTATATTTATTGATACACCAATAAGAGAAATTGCAGAAAAATATTTATACTTTTTAAAACAGGATTACAGATTATATCGCATCATAAGTAAAAAACTTAAAGAGATACATCCAGAAGTATGGATATTTAATCTTAAGAAACAAATTGAAGAATTTCTTTCCACAAATTTCAGCCAGCAAGGAATAGTAATACCAGATGTAAGACATCAATCAGAATATAACTGGTTAAAAGAAAGAGGTTTTAAATCAGTTTTAATTCAAACAAAAGAGGAAATAAGGATAAAACGACTCTTAAAAAGGGATGGTTCAATTGATTCACTTATCTATCAAAATATAGAGGACTCTATAAATTATGAAAAAGTAACACCTGACTATATAATTTTTAACAACAGAAAAGTAAAAGACCTCTATCAGGAAATAGACAGAATGATAAGAGAGATAAAGATGTGAAAGAATTGAAGATTATAACACTTATAATGTTTGTAAGTAATCTATTATATCCTTACACAATTTCACCAGGAGATGTAATCAAAATATCCTTAAAAGAGAAGGAAAGAGAATTTAATGTTTTACCAGATGGAAACATATATTTACCAGGATTTGGTGAATTGAAATTGTCAGGAAAAACATTAAAAGAAGCAGAAGAGTATTTAAAAAGAGTATATCACCCAGAAGTAGACATAATCTCAATAAAGCCTACAGAAGAATCAGTCATTATATTAGGAGACAAAGAGGTGATAAAACCCGGAAAATATCCCCAGGGGACCATTGCTGAAATTATTGCACTTTCAGGAGGAATCTCAGAGAAAGCAGAGGGATTAATTTACATCTATCAGGATGGAGAATGGAGAGAGTTTGAATTATCAGACATTTTTGAAAATAGAATAGATTATCAACTTCAATACGGAGATATGATTTACATACCATATAAAAGTTCAGCAAGAACAATTAAAGAGATAGAAGAGAACATAAAACTTTTTAAATACATAATTTATCCAATTCTAACCTATATCGCAATAAAAAAAGGATTGAGATGATAGTTCTCTTCTCAATAATATTTCTTTTTTTCATATTTCTATTTTTAAGACATCTCCACTTAAAGAAAAAATACCAGAAACAGCAACAGATTTTCAAAAAAGACTTAAATCTTATTAAAGACCTTTCACAAAAAGTAACAACCTTAAGACAAAAAGATAAATTATTAACCCTGATATGCAGGATTTATCTAAAAGCAAGCTCAGGAGAATATTGTTTATTATTCTGTGTTAAAGAAGGAAAATTGGAAGAAATAAAAGAACAGGGAGAGATATCAGAAGAAAGAGAAGAAATAAAAAAAGAAGCAGAAAAATACATTCAGAAGAAGAAAGTAATCTATAAAAATAGCTTTCTCTATATCCCCATAATCTATCAGGAAAATACCATTGGAATGATAGTGATAAAAATGAGAAATGGAATAAAACAAGCACCACTGTTATTTGACATCTTTCCTGGAATAACAGCACAGGTTCTGGTCAATTTAAAGTTAAAAAACATGACAAGATATGACAGTTTAACACGGCTTCTTACAAGATGGTATTTTGAAGAAAGATTAGATGATTTAATTGATAAAGCAAAGAGAGAAAAGAGAAAATTTTCTCTTCTTATGATTGATCTTGACCACTTCAAAAGAATAAATGATACATTTGGTCATCAGAAAGGAAATGAGATTTTAATAGAAATAGCAAAATTATTTAAGGAGCATTTTCGTGATAAAGACATAATAGCAAGATGGGGAGGAGAGGAGTTCAGTATAATACTTTTAGATGTTGATGTAAAACAAGGAGTATCCATTGCAGAGAGATTGAGGAAAGAAGTAGAAGAAAGGATAAAGATAAGTAAACAGATAGCAGTAAGTAGTGAGCCAGAGAAAGAGATTAGGGTTACTTTATCAATAGGAGTAGCCGAGTATAAGATAGGCATGACAGCTGAAGAACTGGTAAGGAAAGCAGATTTAGCACTCTTAAAAGCGAAAGAAGAAAGAAATAAAGTAATAGCAGATGAAAAGTAGCAAAGATAAAGTGACAAGGTTAAAGGCTAAAAAGCAATTCTTCTACCTTCAGCGAAGCGTACTTCTATCTATTACATTTCTTCTTTCTCTTTATGCAGAAAGCAATTTCCCTTTCCTTGACTTGAGTACTCCCCATAAGAAATACACCACAAAAATAGTAAGAGTAATAGATGGAGATACATTAATTGACAAAAAAGGAAGAAAAATCCGTCTTTTAGGAATAGATACTCCTGAACTACCAACAGAAGAAGGAATAAAAGCAAAAGAGTTTGTAGAAAGGGAGATTTTAAATAGAACAGTAACAATAATCTATCAAAAAGATTATCCTATTGACCCATATAATAGAATTCTTGGATTAATTTTTTACAATAATGACAAAAAATGCCTTAATAAAATTCTTCTTGATAAAGGACTTGCGAAAATAATGCTATTCCCACAGGTAAAAATAATAAAAAAAGAATACTGGAGAAAAGAGATAAGAGAAAGACCAGAAGAAGAAAAAATCCTCTCCTATTGGCAGATAAAGAAATATCCCTATCAACCAGAACCTTTAAAAACCGAAAAACAAACACCTCAGACTGAAAACCGTATAATTCTTATTCCAATTGACCCTGGCAAAAAATATCAGATGGACTTTTATGTAGATATAAATGGTAAATACTATTTAAGACTGAGAGAACTCCAACCTTCAGCGGAGCGACCTTCACCCTTCTAACTATGTTAAAATACATCTGCTCTTCCTGTGGTAGAAAGTTATCTTCCACTTCCTCTGGTAAAAAACCCCTCTTCTGTCCCTATTGTAAAATGAGAGGACATATCAAAGAATTACCGCTGGATTTAATAACCTTTGATGAAGAAGAAAAACCAGAAGTAATTACCCATTTAAAAACCGAAAGAGTAAAATTTTATCCATTAAAAATAAAATCTTTAGATAATCTCCTTGGAGGAGGAATTTATTCAGGAAGTGTAATTCTTTTAGGAGGAAAACATGGCATAGGAAAATCCACCCTTGCCTTACAATTAGGAGCAAGATTTTCCCAAAAATATGGTTTTACACTCTATATCTCTTCCGAAGAAACAATAAAACAATTAAATCTAAAAATAAAAAGATTAAAAATAAGAGAAAAATATCTTTATCTGTTCACAAAAACTGAATTAACAGAGATTATAGATTATACTCTCAAACTCAACCCTAAATTACTTATTCTCGATTCCATTAATCGGCTTTATGATGAAAGAGTAAATGCCCTTCCAGGAAGTTACAGTCAGTTAAAAGCAATAACCTTAGAAGTAATATCCCTTGCAAGAAGTAAAGAGTTAGCCATAATTTTAATCTCACATTTAACCAAATCAGGTAAAATCACCGGCCCCTCACTACTTGAACATCTGGTAGATGTTGTCCTATATTTAGAAGGAAAACCTGAAGAAAAAGGACGTTATTTATTTTCTCCCAAAAATAGATTTGGCATTATACAGAAAAAAGTAAAATTAACCTTTTTCCCGTCGGGATTTAAATTTTAATTCCAGAAATTGGAAAATTTATCTTGACAACGGAATAAAGATTTACTAATTTAAAATTAGCGATGGGAGGAGATAAAAGAGAATTATTCTCTTATTCTATCAGTTTAGCCACCATTAATTTCCTCCAGTCTACAAAGAATCAGCCTGCCACCAGCAGAGTTTATTTCTCTCATCGTTTATTTTCCCTGTGGTATGACAATGCTTCCCGGGAATAACCCGGGATGACGAAGCCGTGAGAGGGAAAATGAGGAAGATAAGGATTAATATGCATTTTTCGAACCAAAAATCAAGAGGAGGATAAAGTGAGGAAGATAATTTTGATTTTATTTATTTTTGTGATGACGGTTTATGCTGAGAAGAAAGAGATACCTGAACAGACAAGTGAAGTGGCAAAGGAGAGAAAGACAGGTTCTCCATCACAAAAGAAGACTAATTTTGATATTGAAGCATACAAGGCATATGAAGAAGCATTAATGAATCCTCAAAGGGAGGAAATAATTGCAAGAAATTTAAAGATAGAAAAGATATATGCTGATGAAGCAAAATATTTTAAATTGTTTGATAAAAATACCGGTAAAATTATAAAAGAATGTGAGGATGTTAGAATTTACATTTCAGAGGATAAAAGTTGTACTCTTATTAGGCCCTGGGGACCTAGTGGATATTCAGAAGATGAAAAAATAATTCTTTTTGATAATGTTAATCTTAAGGTGCTTTGGGAAAAAAGTCTTAAATGGTTTAAAGAGCGATATGGGAGATATCCAAGTGGAAGTGCAGGAATTTCTAAACAAGGAGAATTAGTAGGTTTGGTATTGTATCCCCAGGAATTAGTTCCTCCACCATTGATTATTAATATTTTGGTTATTAACAAAAAAGGTAAGTTAGTTTCAGAGATGGAATATGAAGGACATTTTCTTGGTGGAGAGAAAGATACATTAGAATTTTCACCAAAACTGAAATTAATGATAGGCAAAGAAAAGAGGAAAGGTAAAATAACCTATATAGTTTTTAGTATCAAAGCAGAAAAGCTTATCTGTAAGAGTAGAGCGATAAGTTATAGTCCGGATGAAAAATATTTAGCTGCTCTACGACGCCCTCCTCATTTTGAGAGTGATGAATTAAGGAAAAATCTTCCAACTAGAGAATTAGTAAAAGAATACTACAGGATTATGGGAGTTAGTGAAGATAAATTATCAAAGAGAGAGTTATCCTTTCATTTAGAAGATTTCATTAAGCCATTTATAGATATATATGAAGTAAAAACAGGAAAAAAGATTGGAAGTATTATGCTTCCGATAGAAGGATATGTATGGAGATGGAAAAGATTGAAGAGTGGCAGTAGTATAGTGGTTTGCCCTGTAAAAGAAATGAAATTTAGTGAGGATGGAAGTAAGATATTTATAACAACAGAATATGAAGGGAAAGTAGAGAAATATATATTCACTGTGAAAGGAGCAAAAGAATTTTTGAAAAAACAGAGGAAGGTTTTAGAAAAATTGAGAGAGAAAAAGAAAGCGATAATAGAAGAAAAAAAGATTCCACAGGAAGTAAAGCAGCAGAAGAAGATGTTAAAGTATTTAAGAGAGAAAGTACGAGAAATTAGAGAGACAGCTAAAGAAAGAGGATTAAATAAGCATGCGCTAAAAGAACTTAAAAGGATTGAGAGGAAAATAAAAGATCATATTGATATACGGATGGGGACAAGGATTGAGATGGAGTTAGTTGAATTTGAAGTGAAGCACAATTTGATGGGGCACCTCTCCTATGTTAAAGATAGATGGTATATTGAAGTAAAAGATGGTTTTGGAGGTGGAACATTAATCCGGGGAAAAGAGAGGATACTAAGAAGATTCCCAATCATTCATCCAGAGGTATTGAAAAAACTTGAAGAAGGAAAAAGTAAGGAATGAAGTTAAAAATTAAATTATTCTTGATTTTTACTTATTTATTCTTATGGAATACCAACATAGACGCTGATACAGATATTTATTACTTTACACTTGGGGGAGATAATGATTCAAAATCATATACTAAACAAGTTAATTATACCGGCAATATTTCTGTTACTCTTGAAAATATTCCTGAGGGATGTAATTATGATTTGGAACTTTTGGACGCAGGATTTAATGAAGTGGCTTCGTCAAGAAATCCGGGCAACTTAGATGAAAGCATATCATATTCAGTATCTCCTTCTGGAACAGAGACTTACTATATAATAGTAAAGAGTTCTTATGGAGGGAGTTCATCAGAATGTAAGTTGACAATAACATATCCTTATGATACTACAAATCCTACTATAGAGGTTTGGCAATCTCAATACCCAACTACTGGATGGTATAAATCTGATCCCGGGAATGTAATAGATGTAGATTTTGTGGATGTTGATGAAGAGGGGAATTATGAAAGCGGATTGGATTATGCTCAATATAAAATCGGTTCTGATGGAGCATGGATAAATATTTTTACAACTGATTGCTATTCATATACAACAAACTGGGGAGTTCCCTGGTCAAGTTTAAGTGAAGGAAGTAATACAATTTATATCAGGGTTTATGATAAAGTTGGGTTAAGTGCTTCTGATAGTATAACATTTAAAAAAGATACTCAACCACCTACAACTCCTTCAAATCTAAATATAACAGACCCGGGGACAGGAGTAGAGTTAAATTTAACATGGAATAGTTCAACAGATACAGGGAGTGGAGTGAAACATTACAAAGTTGAATGGGCGACTGATAGTGAGTTTACACAGAATAAACAGGAAGATACCACAACAAATAATTACTATACAGCAAAAGGTTTGATAACAGGAGTTAGATATTATTTTAGAGTTCAGGCAGAGGATAATGCAGGGAATAGGAGCTATTATTCGGATACTAAAAAAGGAATTCCCAATGACACTACCCAACCAGTAGTAACAATTCTTGAGCCTGTTATAGATGGCGATAATATAGACCCTGGAGAGGAGGTAACCTTCAATTATTCTATATCTGACGGAAATGTTATGAAAGTGGAATGGGAAGTAAAAAATATAAGGAGTGGAATTCCTATTTCTTCGGCGACACTTACTGGTCAGTCAACTGGAGATTATTCTTTTACAGTAAAAATTCCGAATGACGAGAATAATTTAGTTTATGATCAGATAAGAGTAAAAATATCTGCCCAAGATCCATACAATGAGAAGGTAGAAGTGGAAAGTTATTATTATCTTGGATTTGACCCGCCAATTCTGTGGTTAAGATGGCCAATGGATTGGGAACATACTCAGATTAATAGTGTATTTGGTGATCCACGCCCTGTTGCAGACGGTATACCAACGCGGTTTCATACAGGGATTGATATTGATGGCTCAAAAGGTACAAAAATTTATGCTGCTGATAAGGGGTATATAAGGAGTGATGGGGATATTGGTAATGATTTTGTTATTCTTAGTCATGAAGGAGTATTTGATACAAAAACAGCTTATATTCATATACAAAACAAGCAGTTATCAGTACCTGGACAAGTAATTTATAAGGGTGATATATTAGCAGAAACGGATTCTAAAAATCATCTACATTATGAGGTAAAAGAAGGAGATGTTTATATTAATCCATTAATTTATTGCTTTCAAGATGATAAACATTTTGATGATGGATATCCATATTTTAAGAAAATAAAAATATATGATCAAAATGATGCTAGAGTTCAAGAAATAAACCTGATAGAAGATGCGGGAATATATAAACCAAACAGTGCCATTTCTCCGGTTGAAGGGAATGTAAAGTTTACAGTTTTAGCAAGGGACAGTCAAAATCAATGGATAACAAATACTTACGGGATATATTCAGCTAATTATTTAATAGACGGCCAGGAGATGTATAGAATAGAATTTAAGACAATAGCAAAGAGTGATAAAACAACAAAGCAGGATATAATCTATGGCTATGTAAAAATGACTGGTTCTGCTTCGGAGAGATATCATGAATATAAGCTATATGGAGATGCTTCTTTACTAAGTTCGGGAAGTGATTTAATATCTGGGTGGAATAATGGGATATGGGATACCACGGAAGTTTTGGATGGGGTCTATACTTTAACAGTAAATATTTCAGATGTGGATAATCATCAAGCAACAGCAGAATTAGAAATTATAGTTGATAACGATAAAACCCCTGAAATTACAACAATGACAATAACAAGTGCAGGTATTGAATTAAACAAAGATGAGAATGAGAGATACTGGATACCCTTAGGGGTTAGTGAAATAGAGGTAGGAACGAGCGAACAGATGGAGGAATTAAATTTTGAGGTTGAAGCAAAAGGAATTTTAGAGAGTTTATATCGGGACATAACAGACAGAATAAAATATACAGGAAGTTTGATAATTGATGGAAATACGCCAAATGGTCTAACAAAAATAATCATAACAGGGAAAGACATGGCAGGAAATCCAGCAAGCGGAGAGTATTATGTAGTAATAGATACAATTCCTGTAGCAACAACAGAATTACCTCAAGAAGGGACTGCAGGAGTAGTTTCACAGGTAATAAGTATAAGCACAAAAGCAGTGGAAGTAAAAGCATGGTATTCTCCAGAGACAGAGTTTTGTCTTGAGAATGACTTTATTGGATTAACTGATAAAGATAGAATTTACTATAAGACAGAGACAGATGTGGATTATCTTTTATATACTCAGCCTTTAACTTTTTCATCAGGAACACATAGAATCAGTTATTACGCTATAGATTTTGCAGGAAATAAATCAAGAGAAATTGAGATGGAGATAAATGTAGATGGAACTCCTCCAGATGTAAAAATAATTGTAGAAGGGAAGATAGATAAGGGTTATGTATATGAGGATTATTATTACAGGATAACAGCAACAGACAATGAAAGTGGGGTGAAGGAGATAAAAGTAAAGATAGATGATGGAGATTGGGTAAGTTATGAAGCGGATGAAGTAAGAGAGCAGTTTTTACTTGGATTAAGTTCTGGAGTTCATCATATTTACTTTTATGCAATTGATAATGTTGGAAATGAAAGCAATATAAGCACATACCCAGCAGTTCTGCCCCACCCACCTGAGTTAGTGGAATTTCCAGATAACAACGCAGAAGGAGGATTATGGTTTTCTTGGAGGCAGAGAGGAGAAGGAGAGGATTACAGGAAGTTTGATTATAAGATAATAGTAAGCGGAATAGAAGAAAAAGAGGAAGAAGAGCATCATAGTAAAGAAGGTCAAGGAGGGGTAGGTAAAGGTCCCATTTTAATAAGATACTCAAGAAACCAATTTGTAAAAGTTAGAGCTAAATGGGAAGATAATTGTTTTGCTGGGATAATGTTTAATCGTCCCACAACAATGTATATACTTTGGGCAGTTATAGGAGAAAATTACTATTATAAAAAAATAAAAGATATTTCTGCTGGAGAGTGGGTTAATATTGGTGATACAGAATGGTGGGGTTATGTTTTTCCTAGTTGGGGAGAAGAGACATTTTACTTTGAGGTTCCTGCGGGAGAAACTCAATTCTGGTTATGGGCAGATGGAGCTACTTATGAAATTTTTGGTGAAGATATTTCCTATGGAGCAGCAAATATTTGGGTAAATTATTGGACAGAATATATACTTACAGGGGAAAAGGAGTATAAAGATCAATATGTGAGTAACAACTCTATTTATGAACGGGGAAATATTGAAATTTTGTTAAAAAGAGGAGATGGTAGTTCCCCACAAGGAGAGATAATTAGTGGGAATGTTGATATAGCCTATCAATATCCAGAGGATATAAATATAAAAGTAGAGAATATAAGAATAAACCAAGAGAGGAAATCTCTATTTTTTAATTTAAAAGCAACAACTACTTTTGGTGGTGTATTTGATATTGGAAAAAGTGGCTATAATTATCTTTCATCACCTGATGAGGTGAAGAGAATTCAGATCTGGCCAGAAATAGAAGGTGATATCTGGACAAGTTATAGACGGAGGAGTTCCTGGATGATAGAGGGCCCATTCTACCCGGATACAGAACAAAATAACCCTGAATATATTTTTGAATGGAATGGAGATGATACAAAGGATGACTTTTTACTTTTAAATGTAAATGCTGATACTTTTACTGTAAGGTTAAATCCAGAGGTTAAGTCGGGACATGTTTATATTCCTATAAAAGGATGGGCGCCTTTTGTAACAGGAACAGATGTCAGCTATTATCGGGTGGAATATTCAACTGATAAGGTCACATGGTATTTGATAAAAGAATCAGATATACCGGTACTGGAAGAAGATTATCTTGGTTTCTGGGATGTTACGGGATTTAATGGAAAATATTATGTAAGATTAATCGTTAATGAAGTTGTAAAAGATACGATTACGGTATTGATAGGAACGGAGGTTCATCCTTCAGGAGGGATAGTTAAAGACCCATGGGGAAATGTTCAGGTTGAATTAAAAAATGGCTGGTATGACACCACTCAATATATAACCATAACACCAATTTCCACCACTACTTTTAAAGATATTGCTGATAATCCACCGGAAGGAGACTATTTTGTTATTGGAGGTTATGTATATGAATTTAAACCCACATTAAAGTTCAATGAACCACCACCGGGCTTTTATAATGCGTATTTGACAATGAGATATAGAGAAGAAGATCTTCCACTGGATGAAAAGACCGGAGAAAGGATTGAAGAGAGTACAGAGACAATAAAGATATATCACTATGTTTTTGAAGAGAAAAAATGGGAGGCGCTGGAGAATGCCACGATAGATGTGGTAAATAACACCATTACAGCACCAATAAGTTGTTTTTCGTATTATTTCTTGAGTCCAACTGTGGATGAAAAAGCTCCTGCTTCACCCGGTGATTTGACAGCAGATGGAAGGAAAGAAGCCAGCTGGAAATGTGATGGAGTATATGTCATTGACTGGAAGAATCCTGTTGATTTTTCTGGAATAAAAGGAGCTTACTGGAAAGTGGGAACTCCACCGGAAAATAATGAAGATGGAGTTTATACAGAAGAAAAACCCTTTACAGCAAGAACATTTCTACATGGTGAGAATCCTTTATACCTCTGGCTTAAGGATAGAGCAGGAAATGTGGATTACAGGAATAATGCCAGTATTATTTTAAGATACGATGGAACTCCACCGGAAGTTCCGTTGATAGAGGTGGAAAAGGATAGAGTAAATTCTGGAGAGGCTCTGATAGCAAACTTCTCTTCTCAGGACCCTGAAAGCGGAATTGATAGTTATGAGTATGCTGTGGGAATGAATGGTGGAGGATATCTGGGAAGCTGGGAAAAAAGTTATACCCAGCCTGAGGGAGTTTGTTTCTTCAATGTTTATAACGGCTATGCTTATAGAGTTGAAGGAAAGAGAGTTTATTATGGAAAAGTTGACTCTGGAGGTAATATCTCTTATTGGCAGGAGGTGGAGCCTTTACCTGTGGAAGATATTTCAAGATTTTCAGTAAGTATTTCAAATGGATGGATTTATATTCTGGGAGGATTAAAAAGAGAAAATGGAGAGTATAAGGTAAGTGATGATATTTTTTATGCAAGAATAAATCAGGATGGTTCTATTTCCACTCCCTGGAAGGCAGGAAAACTCTTTTCCCCTCTGCAATATCATTCCTTTGCGGTAAAGGACAATAGAATTTACGTTATTGGTGGTATAGATGGAGAATGGAAGTGGAGAAAAGATGTTTATTTTGCTTATGTGGATTCAGAAACAGGAGATTTATCATTCTGGAATAGAACCATTCCTCTACCAGAAGAAAGAGCACAATCTGTAGCAACGGTTATTAATGACAAGATATATGTCTTTGGTGGTTATAATAAGGAATGGAAGAAAAGTAACCAGGTGTTTTACACAGAGATTGACTCATCTACCGGACATTTAAGTATATGGCATCCCACAGTTTCTTTACCTGATGGAATAGCGAATGGAAAATTAGCAGTTTTAGAAAACGATATATATTTAAAAGTCGATAATATTTTTTATCACTCAAAAGTTCTTTCTGATGGGAGGATAGGAATCTGGACAGAGATTGCTTCTGATATTCCACAGGATATAAACTGGGGATTTTCTGTAGTAAGGCATTTTACAGGCAGGAAGGAATGTGTATATCTTCTTGGTGGATATAATACGCAAGAGGTGTATAAAGGAGAATTAAAAGAAACGAATAACATCTGGAATTTTTATTTTGAAAAGCAAGAACCTCTGGATGGAAAGATATATGATGCTGCAGCTATTTCCTATGCAGGCAAGATTTATTTGTTTGGTGGTAGAGATATAAATGGATATCCTGTAAATAAAGTTTATTATACGGTTCCAGAACTTGATGGAAGAATTACTGACTGGAGAGAAACCACCGCACTTCCTGCGAGTAAATCTGGCCATGTGGCGGTTGTATGTCGGGATAGGATTTATATTCTTGGGGGAAGTAATAGAGAAGTTTACTGGACAAGGCCCTCTCCTGATGGTGAGATAAAATACTGGATAATGATAGATAATCTACCACAGGATGTTTTGAAAAATTTTGGTGCAGGGGTATATCGTAATTTCATTTATATAGTGGGAGGATATCCCTGGAGTAATAAGGTATATAGAGGGGAAGTTCTTGAGGATGGAAGTTTAAGAAAGGGCTGGGAAGAGGTTGGGTTACTTCCGGTTTCTTTCCTGAAGAGTTATTCAGTGGTTGTTGCCGGAAATAAGATTTATGTTATAGGAGGAGAAGAGGAAAATCTTATGGACAAAGTGATTTTTGCAGAGATAGATGAGAATGGAAATATTGGAGACTGGAAGGAAACAACACTTCTTCCTGAACCGATGAAAGGAATAAAAACTCTGGTTCTGGGTGATAAAATTTTTCTTTTTGGTGGAGAAAATAATGAAGGAAAGAAAAGGGATATATTTTATACAGGGATAAGTTCTGGAGATGAAAATCTGGTTAACTGGCAGGAGAGCAGGGTAGGAAGTGTTTCTGTCTCTGGTGAGGGTTTAATACCGGGAGAAAGTTATTATTTTAAAGTGAAGGCCAGAAATGGTGCAGGACGCTGGAGTGAAATTATGACTTCAAAAGGAATTAAGGTAAATCTGCCTTTGCCAGAGGTTGTCTCCTTGAAATTGCTTGATAGAGATACTGATTCAGAGAAATATACCAATGAGAGGAATATAAAAATAAGGATAAAATCCTCTGATTTTTGTACACAGGTAAGAGTTTCAGAAAATTCAGAGCTCCTGGGTGCATCCTGGCAACCACTTTATTATGAACTTCCATTTTTATTGAGTGAAGAAGATGGTTTAAAAACAGTTTATGTCCAGGTGGAAGATCTTGAAGGGAAGAAGAGTGTTGCGGTAAGTAAAAGCATTTTACTTGATACCAGGTCTCCTTCGGTCAGAATTTTAACTCCTTCTGAGGGCGAAGTTGTAAGTAGAGAAGTGGAGATAAGAGTTGAGGCAAAAGATGATGGTTCTGGAATAGAGAAAGTCTGGTTTATAATTGATGGTTCCACACGGAGCGTAAACGAAAATAAAGAGGGAGAATATTTCGTTTATAAATGGCAGACAAAAAGAGAAAAAGAGGGAGTACATACTATAAGTGTGAAGGCCGTGGATAGAGCAGGGAATATATCTGCTGTTGTTTCATTAAATGTAAAAGTAGATAATGTTCCCTTTAGAATTACCTGTGCAGGTGTTGATCCGGCGACATTTAATCCATATTATGGTGAGAAAACAGTAATCTTCTTCAATACAACAGAAGAGGGTAGAATCAACATTAATATTGAAGGTCATCCTGTAATTTCAGATTTTAAATCTCGTGGTGGGATAAACTGTGTGGAATGGAACGGAGAAGGTTTTGTTTCTGGAGTATATAAAGGAGTAATAAGTGGAGTGAGTCTTACCAATCCCGATCAATTTCACAGTAAAGAGTTTAAAGTCAGGATTGATACAGGGATACCTTATATTGAAATATTTTATGATTTAAGCTGGCAGGAGCAGGAGTATTATCCAGAGGAAAATGAGATAGGGGCAGGAATTGTTTATAGAATTTCAGGTGTTTTTCCAGAATACGAAAAAGAGAAGATTCTTGAGTCACATAACATAATCCTGAAAGGCAGGGATGATATTCTTCTTTATGATTCCGGATGGCAGGAGTATGAGGAAGGTAAAAGCAGGACCTGGTATAAGGTCACTTTGCCGGAAGGGGTGGTGCCTTCACCGGGGATTTTTAAATTTGAAATTCAGGCAAGAAGGAGGGAATTCCCTTATTTAATGGGCAATTCAAAGTCTGTTATTAGTATTATTGACTGGTTGGAGAAGCCGGTAGAATGGGGAGAAATTCAATGTGAAGAAATACCGGAGAAGGAAATTCCCGAAGAAATGTGGAAAGCTCTTTCTGATCTGGGTGAGTATGTTTATTTAGAGTCAAATCTTTATAGATATACTCCGGAAAATTTAAGTTTTACTCGGGAACATCCTTATTGTATTGATATACCTTATACCGATGACAAATATGGAGGAGCTTTGAGAATTTATCGTTTTGATAATGAAGAAAATAAATGGATAAAAGTTTCTTATCAATTTGTAGATAAATATAATCATCGTATTGTTGGAGAAGTGGAAAAACCGGGAGTTTTTGCCCTCTTAAATGTAGTAGATGAAGAACCTCCGGTAATCAGTAATTTAGTTGCTACTCCTGCTGAATTTTCACCCAATAGAGACGGAATAAATGAGGTTTCAACCATAACCTTTCATCTGGCCGATAATGAATCAGAATACATTCCCTGGCTTTCGGTTAGGGTTTTCAACAATGAGAATGAGTGTATCAGAACAATTTTTGAGGATTTGAGAGGGGAAAAAGGAGTAAATGAAGTGGTCTGGAATGGGCTGGATGATAGAGGAAGAATTGTTCCTCAAGGTGAGTATAGGATCAGGATAAAAGCAACGGATCTTTTTGGCAATACAGCAGAAGCAGAAATTCCAGTAAGAGTCGAATACGAATATATTGTGGATAATACTCCTCCCACAATGCCGGTTGTGGAAGATGAGGGAGATTTTACTCCTTCCACGGATGAGTTATACTGTCAGTGGTATTCTTTTGATCCATATCCTGGAAGTGGAATAATGGATAATCAATTTCGTATATATTCCATAATTCCACGTGGAATAGGAAAGTGGACATTAACAGGATATCATTTGCCACCCTTAAGAGAGGAAGTAAAAGCGGTCATCTGTAATGACTTTATCTACATAATAGGCGCAGAGAGGTATGCTGATAATGAGGAACTGGTGAGAGTTGATTTTAACAGAATTCAATCCGATGGTTTGATAAATCCTGATACCTGGAAAAGAACCCTGGATGTTCCTGAGAAGATGAGTCGTTTTTCTGCTTTGAGTTACAGGGGATATATTTATCTTATTGCCGGTTATTACACCAATAAAGTATATTATACAAAGCCTGATCCTCTTACCGGAGAGATTAAAAACTGGCAGACTGCCTCTCCTCTACCGGTAGAAACACTTTACGAAAGTTCTGCATTTATTTTTTCCAATAGAATCTATGTTACCGGAGGTTTATATACAGAGACAGAGGAGGTTTACGGTTGGCCGGTAACAGAAGTTTATCCCGAATACAGGATTTATTTTTCCGCGCCTATCAATGAAGATGGGAGTATAGGAGAGTGGGTGATAAGCGGGATAAGTTTGCCTCAGACCGGTTATTATCGGTATGCTGCAGGATTTGGTGATAAAATTTATATTCTTGAAGAAGATAGAATATTTTTTGCAGAAATTGACCCTGTAACAGGGGATATAACCGGTGAGTGGATAGAAGGTCCACAATTACCGGAAAGATTATGGGCTCATACAATGTTTACCTGGCGGGATGTGCTTTATATATTTGGCGGGTATAATCTGGATACAAACGAAGTAAGTAACAGGATATACTATGCGAGAATCAGAGGAGACGGTTCACTTGAAGACTGGCAGGTGGATTATTTACCCGGAGGAAGATATTTTCATGATGTGGTGGTAAGAGGGAAGGATATTTATTTAATTGATGGATACGATGGAGAAGGTGAAAAATATGCAATTTACAAAGCGCCTATTTTAGAGGATTATAATATTGTAAAAAACTGGACTTCTGTTGGAGAAGAACAGAGTGTTTTCCTCCAGAATTTGAATCTGGAAGCTGGAAAGAGATACTATTTTGATGTGATAACCATAAATAGAGGTAACCTCATAAGTGCGGTAGGAAGCAGTGATGGCATCCTGGTGGGGATGCCGGTTCTGGTACGGGTTGAGAATGTGGAAGTCAGAAATCCGGGAGTGGGGAAGGCGCTGGTTATAACCTGGCAGAAAGTAAGCGGGGGAGTAGCAGGGTATAGAATATATATGAGTACTCAGAAAGTGGGAGGATATAGATTAATAGCCACTCAATCTGCTGATAGTAATCAGTGTTATATTACAGATTTAATTGATGGAAAGAAATACTTCTTCAGAGTGGCTGCTTTTGATTCTAAATTGCGAGAAGGACCAAAGTCTTTCCCTGCAAGTGGTATACCTCTGGATGAGATTCCTCCGGCTTCTATATCTGATTTACAGGCAATTGCCTCTGATGAAGGAAATGTGGTTCTTTCCTGGAGGGCGACTGGAGATAATGGGATACAGGGGAATATTATAGGAGGAAAATACTGGTTGAAGTATTCAGATATGAAAGAAATCTTAAATGATGGTGAATGGGAGATAGCTCCCTATGAGCTTTTGTGGGATACAGATACAGTTCCCGGCCAGATTGAGAGAATTGTTGTTTCTGGTTTAACTTCCGGTTTAACATACTATTTTGCTTTGCGTTTACAGGATGAGGCAGGTAACTGGTCAGGAATATCTAACTGTATAGGAGTAAAAGCTGGAAGAGATAGTACCCCGCCGATTACTGAACTGGAATTTGTGGATGGAAAACAGTATCCTACATCTGATGGACATTATGCTTCCCGGGATACAAAAATAAAGTTCATTGCTGTTGACCCGTGGGGAGAATATATTCCTTCAGGAGTGGAAAAAACTTTTTACAGGATTAATAATGGCGAATGGATTTTGTATTCAAAACCATTTATTCTTGAAGAAGGGATAAATCTTATAGAATTTTATAGTCAGGATAGATATGGAAATAAAGAAGAGATAAAAGATAGAAAAGTTTATACTGATGCTACGGGGCCTGTATGTGAGGTTAAAGCAGGATATCCCGGTTATGAACGAGAGGGAGTTATTTATATCAGTTCTTCAACACCGATTGAAATTCTTGCTACTGATCCTGAGGTGAAAGGAGTAGCTTCTGGAGTGGATATAATTTATTACTCTGTAAATCAGGGAGAGTGGAAGGAATATGAGCATCCTATTTATTTTACTCAGGAAGGAAGTTATATTGTATCTGCTTATGCAGTGGATAGATTGGGTAATAAAGGGGAGATATTTACAGGTAAGGAATTCAGAGTTGATACCACTCCTCCGGTTTTTAGTGGTGTATTGGTTTATCCATGGCCAGAAGTAGGACTGGAAGAAGCAACCATACTTTTTCTTGTTTCTGAAGATTTAAAAGAACCACCAGAAGTTTATGTGGGAGAGAAAAGAGCTCAGTATGTTACCTATGATAGTGAGATCCGGCGATATCATTATAAATATCAGGTAACTCCACAGGATTTGCCCGGAGTTTACACTATTACTATAAAAGGGAAGGATCTTGTTGATAACGAAGGAATGGATACAAGTGGCAGGATAAACATTTCCTGGGAAGATAATACTTCTCCTGTTAGTAATTTAATTATTGGCAAACCAGTTCTTACCGGTAATATAGTGGGTTTGAATACTCCATTTACAATAGAAACAAGTGATGATCTTTCTGGAGTGAAAGAGATTCATTATGCTTTCGATGATGAGTGGAATATAGTTGCAGGAACCAAAGCAGTTTTTACCATCACCAGTAGTAAGAAGCCATATACTTTGAAAATAAAAAATTTTGAGATTGCAAATCTTGAGTATAGAGAGCCAGAGAAATGGTTATATGTGGCACTTCCGGATAGAATTGTAAGGATGAAGACAGATGGGAGTGAAAAAACTGAAATTGCTTCGGGTAAATTCTGGGGAGCTAACAGAGTCTGGTACGATGGGAATTATATTTATGTAGCTGATGCTAGTTATTATGTAAGAAGAATGCTTCCGGATGGAAGTAATTTTCAATATGAACATCATTCCGGGATACGTTCTATAGCAGTTGATCAGGAAGAAAATATGTATATTCTTTATTCCGATTATATAAGGAAGCAGAAATTTGGTGAGTGGTGGAATTATGAGAGTCTCTATTACTGGGCACTGAATAATGGAATAGATATTGATTATGATCCTGAGGAGAATAAACTTTATGTTCTTGATCGTGGATACAGAAGAATTTATAAGATGAATCCTGACGGTTCCGGGTATTCTTATTATTACAATTATAAATTGAAAGACATGTATGGTCTGGATTACAATCCCCGAGATGGCTCAATATATCTAACCAATTACTGGGGATGTTATATTGTGAAGACAAAAATGGATGGTAGTATATGGCAGACTTATGGAAAGTGGGGGAGAGGAGGTCCCGGGCAATTTTATTGTCCTTATGATATAGCCGTTGATCCGGATACAGATGAATTGTATGTGTCGGATTATTACAATGATAGAATTGTAAAGACAAAGATAGATGGCAGTATCTGGCAGGTAATAGCAAATGTTTCCCGGCCAAGAGGTATCATGTTTACTCAGGGTAAAGCAAGTGTTAGTGGAGAGTCTCTGTCAGAAGTAATAGATGTCGGTGAAGAAGTACTCTGTCGTTATATTTATTGGTCAGCTTCTCCGGGTATTGTTGGGTTAAGAATAAGGACAGGTAATACTCCGGTTCCAGATTATTCCTGGAGTGACTGGTCAGAACTCTATAGTTCACAGGGGGAGAGAGCTATTTGCCCCCTGGAGAGGTATATCCAGATCAAAGCCGAATTTTTTGTTGAAGGAGATTCTCCTCCACAGCTTGAAGAAGTTAGGTTGAAGGTGATTCCTTTAACAGAAATAAGATATTTCAGCAAAGATTACTGGGGAAATACAGAGGCAGAGCAGTCGACTGAAGTATTTTTAGATAATGAACCACCTGCAAAAGTGAGAAATTTCAGGGGAAGTATCTGGGGAGTAGATGATGTATCTCTTAGCTGGATAAAAAATCAGGAGAGAGATCTTGGTGGATATTATATTTACCGTGATGGTGAAAGGATCAGAACAGTATCTGCTGATATAGAACATATAACTGATAAAAATGTATCTTTAGGGAGACATGAATATAAAATTACCGCTTTTGACCTGGTGGGTAATGAAAGTGAACCTGCCATAGTTACTGTGGAAATTAAGGATACACAACCTCCGGTAACTGTGGTTAAGACAAGTGGAGATCTATATAATCGAGATGGAATAAATTATGCTCCTTTGAATTTTTATTACTGGCTTGAATCAAAAGATACTCTTTCCGGGGTGGATTATATAGAAGTTAATATTGATGAGATGGGTTATATTGTTTATACCACATCAATAACTTTTACTGAAGAAGGATTGCATACCATAAGATACAGAGCAGTGGACAAAGCAGGAAACTGGGAATCAGAAAAGGTGTTTACTGTTTATGTTGATACCACACCCCCTGAATCAATGGTGTATTTTACGGGTACTTATTACCGGATAGATGATAAAGTTTATCTCAATAAGAATACAAAGGTTTCCATTCAGGCACAGGATATTTATAAAGATACATATGCTTCCGGGGTAAACCAGATTTTGTATCGATTAAATGGAGGAGAATGGCATGTATACTCTGATCCTGTTAGTGTTACACAGGATGTATATTTATTTGAATACAGAAGTATCGATAATGTGGGAAATGAGGAAATTATAAAATCTTTCGAAGTTTCTTTTGATACTGTTGCTCCGGTCACAGAGATTGCAGTTTATGGCCCATGGTATGAAAAAGAAGGGATCTGGATATCTTCTCTTACTCCGGTAGGATTTGTTCCCACCGATAATATAGAAGTGAAGGTTACCCGTTTTCAAATAGATGGAGGAGAGTGGCAGAGTTATACTTCCCCATTATATTTTCAGGTAAAGAAGATTGTTCCATCTGTCATTTCTGATATGAAGGACTGGCAATCCGGGGAGTTTAGTAATACTTTTCTTAAAGGAGATAAAATCACATTGTCTCAAAATCTTTCTACTGTATACGTCGCCAAAGGGAATAAAATTATCCGTTGTAAAATGGATGGTAGTGAATGGAAGACCTATACTGAGCCCTGGGATTTCTATAATCTTTATGGCATTTATTATGACCGCAATAGTGGTTATTTTTATCTGAGTGACTATGGTAGAAACTATGTTTATAGATATAAAAATAGAAGGGTATATAGGATCTTTTATATACATCAACCCACAGGTTTAGATGTTGACGTTGCTGGAGGATATTATTATGTTGCAGAAGAAAGGTATGGGCGGATAGCCAAACGCAAGATAGGAGGATATGCAACTAATTTTCTTGGTGGGTTTAACTCTCCTAAAGGGATAGATTATGACCCAAACACAGGATTTATCTATGTGGCTGATTATGGTAATCACCGTATCGTGAGAACAAAAATAGATGGTTCTGGATGGAAGACTCTTGGTAAGTATGGAGAAGGAATAGGAGAATTTGCTTCTCCTATGGATGTATCCTATGATCCTGAGGAGGATGTGATATATGTAGCTGATAGATTTAACTTCAGAGTAGTAAAGACCAATATGAGTGGTACCATTTGGGAGGTAATGGATAAAAGACCGGATGGAAAGGAGTATCTTTGTCCTATGTCAGTTTTTTATGACACACTGAATGATTATCTTTATATAAGGAGTTACGGTGATCTTATAAAAACCCGCTGGGATGGGAGTGAGTGGATGATTCTGGAAGGGGCTGGTGGAGAAATTTTTGTAGATGTGATTCCAGAAACGTATGTTACCAGTGGTGAATTTATATCTACAATTTTTGATGCTGGAGCTTTAGTCACATGGGAAAATATTGAATGGGAGAGTGAGGTTCCTCCGGGTACTTCACTTACTTTTTACACCCGCACCGGAAATGCTTCTCAGCCTGATTCAACCTGGTCAGACTGGTCTTCCCCATATACTCAGACAGGAGCAAAAATCACCTCTCCTCCAGGAAGGTATATTCAATATAAGGTTGTTTTTGTTACAGAAGACAACAATGTGAGTCCTGTTTTGAAACAGGTAATTTTGCGGGGTTCAGAGCAGGTTAAGGACAAATATGAAATTTCTTATTACAGTGAAGATATATTTGGCAATCAAGAAGAGATAAAGAGAGTAACAATCAGAGTTGATGAAATCCCGCCTCAAGCGCCTGCCGGTTTAGGATACGAAGTGTTAAATATAAATACAGTGAAACTTTTCTGGCAGCCCAATACAGAAGAGGACTTAGCGGGTTATTATATTTATAGAGATGGTGAAAAATTAAATCAAAAGCCATATAAGTTTACGGTTTATTATGATACTGAAGCGGTGGCGGGGATAGTTCAGTCTTATTGGATTACTGCTGTGGATAAAGCTGGAAATGAAAGTGCTCCCTCAGATAAAGTTTTTGTGATCACTATTCCTGACGATATTCCTCCAATATCTGAAATTAGTTTGACAGAGCCAGTTTTTATTAAGGAAGATAGAAAGTATGCGGTGATAACTTCTTCTTTTGTTGTTACTGCTACAGATAATCTTTCAGGAGTCAGTTATATAGAGTATATGGTAGATGCAGGGCCCATAACTATTTACAAAGAGCCTTTTTTCATTTCTGAAGAAGGAGAGCATATAATTCAGTATCATGCTGTGGATAGAGCGGGTAATGAGGAAGAAATAAGAGAATATCAGATATATCTTGATGGAACTCCTCCAACGACTTCGGTGGAGATGAGAGGCCCACAATATGTTAAAGATAATGTTGTTTATGTCACCACACATACACTATTTTATTTTGTAAGCGATGATGGTTCAGGAGCAGGAGTCTGGAAAACAGAATATTCACTGGATCAGGGAGAGAACTGGTATGTATATGTGAGAGAGTTTAGAATAGATTCAGAAGATATTGAGAAGCTACTCTATCGAAGCAAGGATTTTGTGGGCAACCTTGAGTCTACCCGCACTTTAAATATTTCTCTGGATACAGTTCCACCCCGGACCGATCTGGTTGTGGGTGAGCCCCGGTATGAAGATTTATCCAATGTTTATATTTCCACCCGTACTTCTCTTGCTTTTGTTGGAGAAGACGCTGGTTCGGGTTTAAAAGAAATAAAATATCGTATTGGAGGAGGCGAGTGGAAAGTTTATACTGTTCCTGTAAAACTTGCTGAAGAGGGAGTTGTTACTGTAGAATGGTATGGAATAGATTATTTAGGGAATGAAGAAAGTATCCATTCCAGGGTAATTATTGTTGATACCACTCCTCCGGTGGTATTGGTTGGATTGGGAGAGCCGCAATATGAGAATTATATTACCTCTAAAACAGAGGTGAATCTTTATAGCCAGGATAAAGGAGTAATTCCAGCGGGACTAGAAAAACTGGAGTATCGGATTGAAGGTGGAGAATGGCGGAAATACACTCAGCCAATAACCTTAACTGGAGATGATGGAGAAAGAATAATTGAATATCGAGCCGAAGATAAAGTGGAAAATGTTTTTTCAGGTAGTATTACTCTGTATCTTGATTGTACACCCCCGGATGTAGAAATTTCATTTTCTCCACCGTATTATATTGCCAGTAGAAACTGGATTTCTTCTTACACGCATATTTCCCTCAGGGCAGATGATGGTGAAGGTTCAGGGATAAGGAGAATTGAGTATCAGATAGATGAAGGGTCCTGGCAGGAGTATCAAAAGGCTTTCAGTTTAAATGAAGAAGGGAGTTATGAACTGAAAGTTAGAGCTTGTGATAATCTTGGCAATCAATCTTCAGTAGATATCTGTAAATTGACAGTTGATAATAGTGAACCTGTATCCTTTCTGGAAATTGGGATGCCGCGGTATAAAAATTACATTTCTTCTCATACAGAACTGACGATTATTTCTCGAGATCAGGGGATTTATCCCTGTGGTGTAGAAGCAAGTTTTTACCGTATAAATCAGGGGGATTGGCAACTTTATGAATTTCCATTCAGGATAGAAGGAGAAGAAGGCTCTTATCGAGTTGATTTCTGGACGGAAGATTATTTGGAAAATATTGAAATTTTTAAGTCCAGCACAGTGATTCTTGATAGGACTCCACCTGAAACTCATCTCTTTGCTTCTCGTTTGCTTTATAATGATGGAGAAAAGGATTATGCTAACAACATGGACTTTTTTGCTTTCCAGAGCACAGATAGTCTGAGTGGAGTAAAAGAAATATTCTTTAGCATCAATGATTTGCCATATGAAGAATATATTTCTTCTTTTTCATTTAATGAGGAAGGAGTCTATCAAATAAAATATTATGCTATAGATAATGTTTTGAATCAAGAAAAAGAAAAGATATATAAAGTTCTAATTGATACCACACCACCTGAGGTAATAAGAATTCTTACATTTCCAGATGTTGTTTCGTTAGAGGAAGTGGATATATACTTTCTGGTATCAGAAGATTTACTCCGGAATCCTGAAGTGTTAATTAATAGTAGACCAGCTACTTTTGTCAGTCACTCTTCTCCTTATCATTATCGGTATATTGTAACAAAAGAGGATCCAGAAGGAGAAACTGTAATCTGGGTCAAAATGGAAGATTTAGCTGGAAATAAGTCTATTGACACTTCTGGAAGATTTATTATTGATTATACACCTCCGGAGATTACCATAGAGAGTCCACGCGAAGGGGAAAGGTATATTGCCACTTTGGATAAAATTAAAATAGATTATTTAATAAAGGATAATCTTGACCCATATCCTACTGGTTATGCCTGGTTGAAACATCTGGAAAAAGGAACTACAGTAGCGGTAAATTTAGGGGAAGAGATTGAACCTGGAGATCTTGATTATGGTTTCTGGCAACTTTATGTGAAAGCAAGAGACTGGGCATTTAATCAGATTATTTCCACTTCCGGGACGTTTGAGGTGATACATGATTTACTTCCCCCCAGAACAGAAATTCAGATTTCAACTCCTAAATACTGGGAAGAGCCGGTTTTTGTAAATAGAACCACTCTTTTTACGTTAAAAGCAGAGGATGATTTACTTACTGTAGGTGATGGAGAAGGGCTGGGAGTGGACAGAACCTATTATCGAATTGACAATGGTACGGTATCAATTTATACTGCTCCTTTCAACCTTTCAAAGGAAGGAGTACATAAGATAGAATATCATAGTGTGGATGTGGTAGGAAATGAAGAAGAGATTCATACTCTTGAGGTGGTGTTGGATACATCGCCTCCTTTGAGTATTCTCAAACCGGGTTCTCCTCATCTTGAATGGCAGGAGAAATTTTTACTTACCTCATACACTCCATTTTTAATTAAGGCAAGAGATAATCTCAGTGGCATCAAACAAACTTTTTATCGTCTGGATTATGGTTTTGATGAAATCTATGTGGGTTCTTTTATTCTGGGAGAAAGGAAACGAACTTCCTGGAAGGATGAATTCAATCTGCAAGAACTCTCTTCTGAGTGGGAGTGGTTAAGAGAAAATAATGAGAATTGGACGTTAAGGGAAGAGAGAGAATTCCTTATAATTTATACTGATTATGGTAGTTTAAAAGAAGTTAATAATAATCAACAAAATATCCTTTTAAGGAGCACACTATATTCCGAAGAAAGTTGGGCAGTAGAGACAAAGTTAGAGTTTTCTCCCCGGATAAAAGGGCAGGAAGCAGGGATATATATTTATCAAGATGATGATAATTACTTGAAACTTGTAAAAGGTTATGAAAATGGAAAGAAAATTATAGCTGGTAAGGAAGTAAATGGTGAATACGAAGAGATTGTAAATGATATAAACTGGATTAATGTTGATTTTATTTATCTTAAAGTTAAGAAAAAGGGAAATTATAACTTCTATTACTCCACAGACGGTCTGAACTGGAGTAAGATAGGAGAATATGAGTTTTTGGAGAGTAATTTAAAAGCAGGATTAGGAGCAACAAATGGAGAGGATTTTACATCTCAAAGTATTCCGGCAAAATTTGATTATTTCAGTTTATATGGAATTGAAGATATAAAAAGAGAAGAAGGAGAGCATTTGATTACTTATTATTCAATAGATAATGTGGAAAATAAAGAAGAGGAGAAAGTATTAAAAGTTTATCTTGATGACAGTCCACCAGAAATCACAATTATATCTCCAAAAGGGGGAGAGGAATTTATTGCTAAAAAGAATTTAATAGAAATCTCATTTAATATTACCGATGCGGGACCTTATGAATATACTGCTTATTTAGAAGTAGTAGAAGCAGAAGATGAAAGTAAGATTGGAGAGAAGTATTATGTAAAGTTAGTGGATAAGATAGAGCCGCTGGATTTACCCACCTATGGATTTTATGTACTGAAGATAGAAGCAGAGGACTGGGCAGGACATAGGAGTGAAGTTTCAAGTGGAAGATTTGAAGTAATCTGGGATATACAGCCCCCACGGACAACAATTTCTCATGGGGAACCGGATTATGTTGTTGATGGTTCAACTTATATAACTTCTGAAACACCAATAACTTTGACTGCAGTAGATGACCTGGTAGAAGTAGGGGATGGGATAGGGCTGGGAGTGGATAAGACATGGTACAGAGTAAGCAGCAAGCAGATAGCAGAAAGCAGCTGGGAAATATATGAAGGAACATTTACAATAGTAGGAGAAGATGGAATTTATTATGTGGATTATTACAGTGTTGATGTAATAGGAAATACAGAGCTTACAAAGCGGGCAACATATTATCTGGATAACACCGCACCAGTAAGTGAATTAGAAGCAGGAAGTCCAAAATATCAGGAAGGAGAGGATTTATATGTATCTACAAAAACTACTTATTATC
>CBFDTJ010000012.1:0-26570 GCA_965612865.1 uncultured bacterium | reverse complement strand
AATCTTTTCTTTGTTCAATTTCATTTTTCAAGAAGCTCCTTTAAAGATTCTTTTGATATGTATTCGTTTGCAATTGCATCAAGTGAAGTTTCTTCTATTAAATCTGTGAGAAAACCCATATTCCTTGCAAATAATAGTTTTCCATTTTTAAAAATGCTGTTGAGAAAGGAGTATGGAGCAAAATTCAAAACTCTCACATCAATATATTCAATATCAATGCCAAGTATCTCACTAAGTTTTTCCGAAACCCTAAATTCAAAATCAAATACATCTTCTCTTTTTATATTGTCCAAATAGATACCTATATCTATATCTCTAAAAGAAAAACTATCAGTAAAAGAACCAAAGATATAGGCAAAAGAAATTTTATTATAGCTTGATAAGGTATCTTTTATTTTTCTTATCAATTTCTCTTTCTCTTCCTTTCTCATTGAAAGAAATTCCCTCATAGAAAAATTATAGCATTAAATAACAATCTCTTTAATTTATATAACTATCTGATATAATATTTCCTGTGAATATGAAAGATTTCGCAATTAAAACTGTGGACCTTTACAGGTTCTATAAAAAGGGTAAAAGGATTATAGAAGCTCTTAAAGGAGTTAATATAGAGGTAGAAAAAGGAGAGCTCTTTGGGCTTCTTGGACCAAATGGTGCAGGGAAAACAACCCTTATAAAGATTCTTACAACCATACTTCTTCCATCAAAAGGCAAAGCATTTGTTTTAGGAAATGATGTGGAGAAGAATACTTTAAAAATAAGGGAGAGAATAAATATGGTCAGTGGTGGAGAGTGGTCTGGTTATGGAATTCTCACTGTAAGGGAAAACCTGTGGATGTTTTCTCAGTTTTATGGTATTCCATCAAGGGTGGCTAAAAGAAGAATAGAGGAGTATCTTGAAATTTTTGGTTTGAAGGAAGATGGAAATACAAAGGTTAGTAAACTTTCTACAGGAATGAGACAGAAGATGAATATTATAAGAGGGATAATATCTGATCCTGAGGTGCTCTTTCTTGATGAACCAACCCTTGGGCTTGATGTGCAGATTGCAAGGACTGTGAGAAGTTTTATAAAATCATGGATGAGGGAAAGACCAGGAAGGACAATACTCCTCACAACACACTACCTTCACGAAGCAGAAGAACTTTGCGATAGGATAGCCATAATAAATAATGGAATGATAGTAGCACTTGACACACCAAAAGGTTTAAAGAAGAGAATGAAGAACAAAATATTTTATTCTGTAGAAGTAAGAACAGATTCCTATGATAGGTTAAAGGAAGATATACCTTTTATATACAATGTTTCAATAAATCCTTTGCCAGATGGCAAGTTTGAATTAAAATTTCAGATAGATAATGAAGAAAAAATATCAGATCTGTTTCTCATTCTTAAGAATAGAAACATACTTGTTTCATCCTTCAGGAAAAGAGAGCCAACTCTTGAAGATGTATTCTTTGAAATAGTTGGAGAGAAAGATGAAGAAGTACATAGTTAGAAACCTGAGAGCTATATGGGGAAGAGCGTATCCAAGGGTCATAGCCGCAAATAGAGAATATTCCTGGCTTGTAGCAGATGTAGTTTTACCGCTCTTATCAGTCCTTTCTTATGGTTTATTATACAAATTTCTTGGTGCTGGTATTGATTTTCTTGGTTTTGCCATATTAGGGGGAGCCATGAGTGCATTCTGGGTTAATGTCTTATGGAGTATGGCTTCTCAGCTTTACTGGGAGAGAATGGGAGGAAACCTATCTCTTTATATTATTGCACCAATATCCCTTATGTCCATTCTCTTTGGGATGAGTCTCGGAGGAATGCTATCCACAGCCTTAAGGGCATCAGCCACAATCTTTATCGGGTCAATAGTTTTCGAAATTCCTTTTAAGACTGGAAATCCTGTTCAGCTTTTCCTTATTTTCTTTTTAACCCTTTCGTCTCTGTACGGTCTTGGTATGCTTCTTTCCTCTCTTTATCTTATATGGGGGAGAGAAGCATGGCATCTCTCTGAATTTCTTCAGGAGCCTGTTTACCTTGCTACAGGTATGTATTTTCCCATAAAATTTCTCGGACCGGTTGGTTTCTTTTCATCTCTTATTCCATTGACCCTTGGTCTTGATGGTTTAAGGCAGCTTCTCTTTAAAAAGGGAGAAATTTTTGGTTTTCTTTCGGTAAATATGGAGATTCTTATTCTTGTGGTTCTTACAATTGTCTACCTTTTCCTTGCACATTTTTACTTAAAGAAGATGGAGAGACTTGCAAGAAAGGAGGGTAAACTTACAATAAGATGGGAGTAATAAAAAGGCTCTTTTTGAACTTTAAAACCTCATTTTTTCTTGGATGGAAAATTGAGAGTAACTGGACAGATCCATTTTTATTTACAATATACTCCCTTGCAAAACCCCTGTCCTCTTCCTTTATTCTTATAATTATGTATCTTATTATAACAAGAGGAAAAATTGGGTTAACCTTTCCACACCTTCTTATAGGAAATGCCCTTCATCTTTATACTGCCAATGTTCTTTTCGGTATGGCATGGGCAGTGGTTGATGATAGAGAGTTCTATGAGACATTGAAGTATATTTATATATCCCCTGTGAACCTCTTTATTTATCTTACAGGCAGAGGTTTTGCAAAGTTTATAACCACCTCTGTTTCTGTAGGAATACTAATCTTTGTAAGTTTCACTTTCTTTAAGTTAAGTTTAAATCCAATTGCAGGATGGTTTATCATTCTTCCTCTATTCTTTATTCTCGGTGTTTTTTCGCTATTTATACTCGGTTACCTCTTTGCAGGTCTTAACTTTCTCATTGCAAAGAATGGTTGGTTTTTAACCCAGAGTGCAACCGGTATATTCCTTCTTCTTACAGGAGCAATCTTTCCGTTAGATGTTTTCCCTCCATTTTTAAGAAATATTGGCTATTTTATTCCACAGACCATATGGATGGACGGAATGAGAAAGATTTTACTCGGAACTGGATGGAATAGTTTCACAAAAGATATGCCAATTCTTTCACTTACAAAGCTACTTCTTATTCAAAATGTAGTCTACTTTATTGTTGTAACTTTATTTTTCTCTACTTCTCTATTTATTGCCAGAAGAAAAGGTCTTATAGACCAGAAAACTCTTGACTAACTAAATAAACTCCTTGTAACAGGGAAGAGTTTTAAGAACACATCGTATATTTCAGGAAGACTTTTACCACAGGGGTTTACTTCACAATCCTTGCCTCTTGAGAAGTATATGTAATTTATTCCAGAATTTTTTGCTCCCTCAATGTCTTTTTCTATTTTATCTCCAATGTGTAGCATCTCTTCCTTTCTCACTTTAAAATCCTTCAGTGCCTTTAAAAAAACCTTTTTATTTGGTTTTACCCATCCTGTTTCGTCAGAAAAGTACATCATTTTAAAATAGCTATTGAGAGTATACTTTTCAAGAATCTTTCTTAAAGCCCAGCCCGGTGTTCTTCCTGCATCTGAAATTATGCACATATCTATTCCAAGACTGTGGAATTTTTTAAGCGTTTCTTTTGCCCCTTCAACCAGGGGTGGAGGGTAAATAAAAATTGCTCCGTCATAGGTTTCCTTTATCTCATCAAATACAATTTGATTTACTCTCACCCCAAATTTTTTTAAAATGTATTTTATCTGCTTCTCTGTTCCTATACTCTTTTTTGTTTTATCCTGAGTTTCAAATAACCAATTACTCATCTTTAGATATGCTTTTCTGACATCTTCCAGCTCAATATTAAGAGGGGAGAGATACTCGTAAATCTTTTTTATCCGTATCTCTCCCCTCTTATCCTCAAGATCCTTTCTGTCTTCAATTATTGTGTTCCAGAGGTCAAAGCTAATTAGTTTTATCAACTTCTTCTTTCTCTTTGCTCCTGAATTCCTCCAGTATTTTCTTTAACTCCTCTCCCTCCATTGTCTCTTTCTCTAATAGAACATCAACAACTTTATGAACTGCTTTGCTGTTCTCTTTGAGTATCTTTTTTGCCCTTTCATAACATTTCTCAATAATGCTTCTTATTTCTCTATCAATCTCATATGCTATCTGGTCAGAATAGTTCTTCTCTGCGGCAATATCCCTTCCAAGAAATACAAATTCTCCTTTCTTTCCAAAAGTCAGTGGTCCAAGTTTCTCACTCATTCCAAATTCTGTTATCATCTTTCTTACAATTTCTGTTGCTCTTCTTAAATCGTTTTCTGCTCCTGTAGTCTTTTCACCTATGAAGAGTTCTTCAGAAGCTCTTCCTCCAAGAAGAACACTAACCTCTTCAAGAAGTTCCTCCTTTGTTTTCAAGAACTTTTCCTCCTCTGGTAATTGAAGTGTATATCCAAGCGCCATTCCTCTTGAGATTATGGAGATTCTGTGGACAGGGTCAGTGTGTGGAAGATAATCTGCTACAACAGCATGCCCTGTTTCGTGAAAGGCAATCATCCTCTTTTCTTTTTCTGAAACCACTCTTGATTTCTTCTGAGGTCCTGCTATTACTCTATCTATTGATTCCTCCAACTCTTCCATGGTGATTCTATCTTTACCTCTTCTTGCAGCAAGAAGAGCTGCCTCATTTACAAGATTTTCAAGATCTGCACCAGTGAATCCTGCTGTTCTTTTTGCAAGTACAGAGAGATTTATGTCATCACCAAGCGGTTTATTCTTTGTGTGTATTTTTAGTATGGCTTCCCTCTCTTTTACATCCGGGAATCCAACAACAATTCTTCTATCAAATCTCCCAGGTCTTAGCAGTGCTGGATCAAGAATATCCGGTCTGTTTGTTGCAGCAATTACTATAATTCCACTATTGGGATCAAATCCATCCATTTCAACAAGAAGCTGATTTAACGTCTGCTCTCTTTCATCGTGTCCTCCACCTAAACCTGCTCCACGTTGCCTCCCAACTGCATCAATTTCATCTATGAATATAATACAGGGGGCATACTTTTTTGCCTGTTCAAACAGATCTCTAACTCTTGCAGCACCAACACCAACAAACATTTCTACAAATTCAGAACCAGAAACACTAAAGAATGGAACACCTGCTTCTCCAGCAACTGCTCTTGCAAGTAAAGTCTTTCCGCAGCCAGGTGGACCCACAAGAAGAACTCCCTTTGGAATTTTTGCTCCAAGGGCAGAAAATTTTCTTGGATTCCTTAAGAAATCTATCTCTTCCTGAAGTTCCTCTTTTACCTCTTCGAGTCCAGCAACGTCATTGAATGTTATTTTTGGTTTATTCTCAAGAAAGAGCCTTGCTCTACTCTTTCCAAAATTAAATACCTGAGAATTTCCACCTCCAGAAAGCGATCTCATCATTATCATCCAGAAGAAAATTATTATTACAACTGAACCAACGTTTGAGAGTATGTACCACCACATTCCACTGTTGGAAGATGGTTTAACGGTTACATCTACATTATGGTCTATAAGAATTTTAGGTAAGTTTGGATCATCAAAGGGAGGTATCGTTGTCTGAAATTTCCCTCCGTCTTTTAATGTTCCTGTAACGTTTTGATCAGTTATAACGACTTCCTCAATTTCGTTTTTTTCTATTCTCTTTACAAACTCAGTGTATGATATCTTTTCGACAGAAGCAGAAGGTTGAGATTGATTGTAAAAAGTATAGACAAAGTATATTAGCATAAACATTAAAATAAAGGGGATCAAAGCCCTCATTGTATTAAAAAGATTATTCCTTTTCATATTTCATCACCTCATACATGTATACTTCAGGTTTAAGCACAGATATGTAGGGAAGATTTCTGTACTTTTCATTAAAATCAAGACCGTACCCGACTACAAATTCGTCGGGTATTTCAAAGCCATAATATTCAACTGGAACATCCACTTTTCTTCTCACTTTTTTATTTAAAAGTGCACATGTTTTTAGGGATTTTGGTTTTCTTGATGTAAGAAGTTTTCTAAGATAGGAAAGAGTTAAACCTGTGTCCACAATGTCCTCCACTATAAGTACATTCCTGCCCTCTATAGGCTGATCTATGTCCTTTGTAATCTTTAAGATTCCTGAGGATTCTGTGGAGGATCCATAGCTTGAGACACCCATAAAGTCAAGGGACATGTGAATATTAACCTCTCTGATTAGATCAGAGAGGAAGATAGTGGCTCCCTTAAGAATACATATAAGATGGGGGAACTTATCTTTGTAATCCTCACTTATCCTTTTTCCAAGTTCCTTCACTCTCTTTTTTATCTCTTCCTCTGGTATTAAAATCTTTTGAATATCCTGTTCCATCTATCATCCTCCAGTTTAATTTTAATACATAAAATCCTCTTTGTTAAATCAGTAATTTTAAATTTATCAGAAATTCTTAATCCCACAACCCAGACAATTTCATTTTTCCCATCAACAACAATTGGAATGTTCCATCTAATACTTGTTGGTATCTTTTCATCTATGAAGAATTCCTTCAATTTTTTCTCCTTTTTCATACCCAGAGGAGTAAATCTTTCCCCTTTCCTGGGTAACCTTAAGTTTAAGGGTAGTGTTAAGGAATCAAAGTCAAAACATTCAGAAAATTTATCCTTTATTCTCTCCCATTCTTCCTTTAAGTTTATTTCTATCAAAAGACCGGAAATTTTTGTCTTTCCCGGCACTAAAAGTTTTACTTGTGGAAATGAGATTCTCTCTCCTCTTTTTTCAAACACAACCTCACCATATTCTTTAATAGCATCTATTCCGCCAGGAAGTTCTATTCTTTTGCCAGTTCTTTTTCTAAAAATAGATATAGCCTCATCAATGTTCTTAAGAGAAATTTCCCTTAAATCTATATCAAAGTATTCAATTACTTTTCTTATAATTCTTCTTTTTATACTCAGGTGAGCACTCTCAAATGGTGGGATTTTTATGCAGACGAAATCTTTATTAAACCTTACCATCCTTTTTATTGCATCTTCTGTAATTTCATCAAGATATCTGTCATCATATCTTGCTATCTCTGCCAGAGAAAAAACTTTTTCTTTAAAGTTCTTATTAAATTCTTTTTCAATGATTGGAATGAGGTAATTTCTAATTTTATTTCTGAGGTAATCTGTGGAAAGGTTTGTCCTGTCAATCCTGAAAGGGATTCCCTTTTCTTTAAGGTATTCCACTATCTCATCTCTTTTTATTGAAAGTATGGGATGTATAATATCGCTAGATTCAGGAGAGATACCAGAAATACCGGTTAATCCAGAACCTCTTATGAAATTCATGGTTACTGTTTCCACCTGATCATCTAAATTATGACCAAGAACTATCTTATCCATCTTTTCTTTTTCTTTTACCTTTCTTAGAAACTCAAACCTTTTAATTCTTGCACCTTCCTCTATAGAGTATCTTTTTTCTTTGCAAAAAGTTTTCACATTTTCTCTCCCGACATATAATGGAATATTTAATTTCTGGGCAAGGTGCCTTACAAACACTTCATCCATATCTGCATCTTCTCCTCGCAGCTTGTGATTAAAATGAGCAATTAAAAGTTTTTTAAAACCCAGCTCTTTGAGAATATTTATAAGGAAAACTGAATCAGGACCTCCCGAAACTCCAACAACTAACCCTTCGGTGGAAGATATGAGAGAGAGTTTTTTGATATATTCCTTTATTCTTTTTAATACCTTCATGGAAATGGTGGCGGCGGGGGGATTCGAACCCTCGACTCCACGGGTATGAGCCGTGTGCTCTAACCAACTGAGCTACGCCGCCAGCCTCCTTTTCATATAGAATTATAACATAGTTTTTACCTTAGGTGGTTAGTGATATAATTTTTTCTGTGAAGAGAAATCGCGAAAATTGTCCATTCTGTAAGCCAGATAAAGAAAGGGTTGTTTATGAAGGAGAGCACTCCTTTGCACTTCTTGATTTATATCCTGTTTCAAGAGGGCATACTCTTGTCATTCCAAAGAGGCATGTTGAGAGTATCGAGGAACTGGAAGATATTGAATGGATGGATATAGTGAGGACCGTTAAGGTGATTAAGAGAGGTCTTGAGAATCTTTTGAAACCTGATGGCTTCAACATCGGGTTTAATCTTGGAGAACCTGCTGGACAAAGCATACCTCACATACATATACATGTAATCCCAAGATATGCTGGTGATACAAAATTTCCACTTGGAGGAATAAGGAGAGTTGTTTTTGAGATAAGGGATGATATACTCCATTTAAAAAAGAGATGTGAAGAGAATAGGCTTACAGATAATGAAATAGAGTTTTTTAAAGACAATCTATTTGATAATGAATAAAAGAGCCATACTTTTCTTTATAATTCTTTTTCTTATATCTTGTTCACCCAGAACCGTTTCAGTTATAAAAGTCATAGATGGAGACACTGTAATTATATCTACCGGGGAAAAGGTAAGATACATAGGCATAAATGCACCTGAGACAGGAGAGCCATTTTACGCGGAGGCAAAGAAAGAAAACGGAGAGTTGGTTCTTGGAAAGAAGATAAAGTTAGAATTTGATAGAGAGGAAAGAGATCAATACAAAAGACTCCTTGCCTATATCTTTGTGGGAAACATATTCGTTAATTATGAACTTTTAAGGAAGGGCCTTGTCTTTCTTTACAGGGATAAAGATAACAAAAGATACAGGGATTTACTCTTGGAGGCTGAGAGAGAAGCAAGAGATAATAGAAGAGGATTGTGGAGAAACTTTCACAAGTATCCTGTAAGAATTAAAAGAGTTAATTATAATGCGGAAGGGAAAGACGAAGAGAACCTAAATGGTGAATATGTTGTTTTGAAGAACACATCCAGAGAGGGCATGAATCTTTCAAATTTCAGAATTAAAGATGAATCCCACAACGTTTTTATATTTCCCGAAGGTTCATATATTGATGGTGAGGAAGAGGTAGTAATCTATACCGGTAAAGGCTTAACAGGAAACAACAGATTTTATTGGAATCATGGGACTCCAGTATGGAACAATGACCACGATACAGTTTATCTAATAGATGCTGATGGTAGTATAGTTGATTTGTATAGATATTAACTAAAATGATATAATATATTCGAGCGGGCATAGCTCAGGGGTAGAGCATCAGCTTCCCAAGCTGAGGGCCGCGGGTTCGAATCCCGTTGCCCGCTCCAGAAAATAAAGGAGGTATAGATGCCTTTTGGTAAAACAGTAAAGCAGGAGTTTCAAGGAGAAAGCGGACAGTCCTATATTGGAGAAGGTACTTCAGTTGATGGAAAGATAGTTGCTCAGGGAAATCTAAGGATCGATGGAAAGGTCAAGGGAGAGATAGACTGCAAAGGTACAGTAACTGTTGGTGAAAAAGGAAATGTGGAAGCAAATATCAAGGCTTCAACTCTTATAGCTATGGGTACAGTTATTGGAAATGTTCATGTGAAGGAAAGGGTTGAGATTCTGAACACTGGAAAGATTGAAGGTGATGTAGAAACACCAAAGATTGCCATTGAAGAAGGGGGCATACTTGACGGAAAATGCAATATGCTTGAGAAACAAAAGGTTGTTCCCACCTCCCAGAAAATAGCAAAGGGAAAAAGTGAGGTTCAGAAATAGGAGAGAAGCCGGAAGGCTTCTTGGAGAAAGATTACTTGAATTTAAACTCAAAAACCCCGTTGTTTTTGGAATTCCAAGGGGGGGAGTTGTCGTTGCTTATGAGGTTTCGAAGATCTTGAATTCTCCCTTGGATGTTGTTGTTTCTTCAAAGATTCCGCACCCAATGAATCCTGAATTTGCCATAGGGGCTATATCTGAGGAAGGAGTAATTTCAATAAGAGAGAGAGTTTTTTTAGATGAGGATATTTTAGAAAATAGAAGAAGAGTGGTGAAAGAAAAAATAGAAAAATTTAGAGAAGGGAAAAGCCTTCCCTCCCTTAATGGAAAAACTGCCATTGTTGTTGACGATGGACTTGCCACAGGAGAGACCATGCTTGTTTCAATACTTGCTTTGAAAAAAAGAAAACCAGATAAAATTGTCTGTGCTGTTCCTGTATCCAGTATTGATGCAAAGGAGAGAATAGAGAGGGAAGTTGACATTTTTGTTTCACTCCTTATTCCTGATGTCTTCTTTGCAGTTGGTCAATTCTATGAAGATTTTGGTGAGGTCAGGGATGAGGAGGTTATGGATATTTTAAAGAAGAGAGGTGTAGCATGAAGAAAGAATATAATCAGGTAATTCCATGGGTTATAGAAAAAACTCCTTATGGAGAGAGAAGCTATGATATTTATTCAAGACTTCTTAAGGATAGAATAATTTTTTTGGGCACCGAGATAAATGACGCAGTAGCAAATGCTATAATAGCAGAGCTTCTATTCCTTGAAGCTGAGGATCCAGATAGAATGATAAATCTCTATATAAACAGTCCCGGTGGAAGTGTTACTGCAGGTTTAGCTGTTTACGACACCATGCAATTTATAAAATCCCCTGTTTCAACCATATGTATTGGACAGGCTGCAAGCATGGCAGCAGTTCTTCTTGCTGCCGGTGAAAAAGGGAAAAGATATGCACTTCCCAATTCAAGGATTTTGATCCACCAGCCATGGGGAGGAGTTCAGGGACAGGCAAAGGATATTGAGATTGTTGCAAAGGAGATAATGAGGATAAAGAATACCATAAACGAAATTCTCTCCCATCATACTGGTCAACCAATGGAGAGAATAGAGAAGGATACAGATAGAGATTATTATATGACTGCCCAGGAGGCAAAGGAGTATGGTATTGTAGATGAAGTTTTTAAAAAGAGAGGTTAATATGAAGAGAACAGTTTTTCCACTGCTTCCTTTAAGAAATGTAGTTGTTCTTCCACACATGATACTACCAATTTTTGTTGGAAGAAATAAATCACTTCTTGCAGTAAATGAGGCTGTTAAAAGTAATAACCTTCTTGTGCTTTTAACTCAGAAAAAGGAAGAGATTGAGGACCCAAAACCCGAAGAACTCTATCAGGTTGGAGTACTTGCAAGGATACTTCAGCATGCAAAACTTCCAGATGGAACTGAAAGAATCATTGTTGAAGCCATATCCAGAGTAAAAGTTAAAGAGTTCTTAAAGAGTGAACCACTTTTTGAAGTTGATGTTGAAGAGATAGAAGAGAAAGTCCAGATTACACCACGAGTGGAAGCCCTTACGAGGGTGCTTTCAGATCTATTCAGTGAGTATATAAGACTTGGAAAAAAGATCCCTATTGATACTCTTTCTGTGCTTCAGGATACAGAGAATCCTTCAAAACTTGCCGATATTATAGCAGCTAATCTTACAATTTCAATTCCAGAGAAACAAAAGATTCTTGAAATATTTGATGTTCAGGAGAGACTTGAACTTCTTGCAAAGATACTTGCAAAGGAAGTTGAGTTATTAAAGATCTCTCATGAGATTGAGGAAAAGGTAAAAACACAGGTGGATAAATCTCAGAGGGAATACTTTCTGAGAGAGCAGTTAAAGGCTATCAAGAGAGAACTGGGTGAGACCGAGGAATTCTCTGAAGAGATAAAAGATTACAAGGAGAAACTCAAAAAGAGGAAGATTCCTCAATATGTAATGGAAAAGATTGATCAGGAACTTAAAAGACTCGCAAAGATGCCACCCATGGCTATGGAAGCCGCTGTTATAAGAAACTACCTTGATTGGCTTATCTCGCTCCCGTGGGATAAGGAAACAAAAGATAAAATGGATATTAAAGCTGCAAAAAATGTACTGGATGAGGATCACTATGGTTTGAAGGACATAAAGGAGAGAATACTTGAATATCTTGCTGTAAGAAAACTTACAAAGAAACCAAGATCACCAATTCTATGCTTTATAGGTCCTCCAGGTGTGGGAAAGACTTCTCTTGGAAAATCCATAGCAAGAGCGCTTGGTAGGAAATTTGTACATGTTTCTTTAGGCGGAATAAGGGATGAGGCTGAGATTAGAGGACACAGAAGAACATATGTAGGTGCAATGCCGGGAAGGATAATTCAGGGGATAAAGGATGCTGGAACAAAAAATCCAGTCTTTCTTCTTGATGAGATAGATAAAATTGGTGTCGATTTTAGAGGAGATCCATCAGCTGCTTTACTTGAAGCTCTGGACCCAGATCAGAATCATCATTTCTCAGATCACTACATTGAAGTTCCCTTTGATCTTTCAGACGTTCTGTTTATAACTACAGGGAACGTAACGCATACCATACCACCACCACTTCTTGACAGGATGGAAGTGATTTACCTGCCTGGTTACACAGAAGACGAGAAGCTTGAAATTGCAAAGAGGTATCTATTCCCAAAACAGTTAAAGTACAATGGTCTTACTGAAAAAGATGTAAAGATAAGTGATCATGCTTATTTAAAGATGATAAGGGAGTATACAAGAGAAGCAGGTCTTAGAGAACTTGAGAGAAAAATAGCCAAGGTGTTGAGAAAGGTTGCAAAAGAAAAGGTTTCTAAGAGTAACAGGTTCAATGGTGTCCGTATCACAGTGAGGAATCTAAAGGACTATCTTGAATTTCCAATATACAGATTTGGAATAAAAGAGGAAAAGGACGAGGTTGGAGTTGCCACAGGACTTGCCTGGACTCCTTTTGGTGGAGATATAACAAAGATTGAGGTTCTTGTAATGAAGGGTAATGGGAGACTGATTCTTACCGGTCAACTTGGAGATGTTATGAAAGAATCTGCTCAAGCAGCTCTCTCTTACGTGAGAGCACATATGGATGAATTCAAGATAAAGGATAAAGAGTTCTATAAGAAATGTGATATACACGTTCATGTTCCAGAGGGAGCTGTTCCAAAGGATGGACCTTCTGCAGGAGTTGCAATTGTGAGTGCAATGGTTTCTGCTCTTACCAGAATTCCAGTGAAGAAAGAGGTTGCCATGACAGGGGAGATAACGTTAAGGGGAAAGGTTTTACCTGTAGGAGGAATAAAGATAAAAGTTCTTGCTGCACATAGGGCTGGTATAAAAAGGGTGATAATTCCAAAAGAGAATGAGAATGATCTGTATAAAATTTCTGAGAGAATAAAGAAAGATTTGAATTTTGTTTTGATCGACAGAGTGGAGGAGGCGTTAAAAGTATCTTTAAGGAGGTGAGTTTTGGTTGCCAATCTTATTCTTGAGTTAGTTGGCGGCATTGCTCTTTTTATTTACGGTATACATCTTGCAAGTGAGGGGATTC
Source organism: uncultured bacterium (assembly GCA_965612865.1). Classification (GTDB taxonomy): domain Bacteria; phylum Caldisericota; class Caldisericia; order B22-G15; family B22-G15; genus B22-G15. Next base: position 13,451 of record CBFDTJ010000012.1, on the reverse strand, counting down.
AAAAGGCAGCATCGGAAAATTTAAGGATATTTCTTAGAAAAGCTACTTCAAACCCAATTATTGCTGTATTTATAGGTTTTCTTGTCACAGCAGTTATCCAATCAAGTTCAGCCACCACGGTTATGGTTATAAGTCTTGTAAATTCAGGAATGATGAGCCTCCCTCAGGCTGTTGGTGTGATATTTGGTGCAAATATTGGTACCACAGTTACAGCACAGATAATAGCTCTTAAGATAACCAAATACGGAATTCCATTCTTTGCATTGGGCTTTCTCCTCTACTTCCTACCATTTAAAAGAAAGATAAAATATCTGGGGCTTTCTATAATGGGCTTTGGACTCATATTTATAGGAATTGAGATAATGGCAAGCAGTGTTGAGCCCTTAAAAACCTCCCAGGCTGTAAAAGATTTGTTTGTAAAGTTTGGAAAAATTCCTGTTTTAGGAGTTCTTGTCAGTGCAACCTTCACCGCTATCGAACAGAGCAGTAGTGTAAGTATAGGTATTGTTCAGGCTCTTGCAATGAAGGGACTGCTTGATATTTCCTCTGCCTTTCCTCTTGTCATTGGTGCAAACATAGGAACCACAGTTACTGCAATGTTAGCTAGTATTGGAACCAGTGTATCTGCCAAAAGGTCTGCTGTATCTCATCTTATATTTAATACAGTGGGAGCTGTTGTTTTTCTTATAATAATCCATCCATATATTAATTTTATAAAGACACTTGGCGGAGATACAGTAAGGCAAATTGCTAATTCCCATACTCTTTTTAATATTATAAATACACTGATTTTCCTCCCATTTATCAAACTTTTTGTTGATCTTGTTAAGAAGCTTGTTCCAGGGAAGGAAGTTGTTGTTGAAACAGGAACTAAATATCTCACAAAGAGTATGCTTAAAAGTCCACTCCTTGCCTTCGATTCTTTAAGAAAAGAGACAGAAAGACTTTCTGAAATAGTTTATAAAAACCTTATGGCACTTAAAGAAATGATCTTCACAAAGAATAAGAAGATGATCAAAGAAATTGAAACAAGGGAGAATACAATAAACTTTATAAACAGAGAAATTTCAAGGTATGTTCCTCTTATTGCTGCTCTTGATTTGCCTGAGAGAGAGGCATTTTTTGTTCCCCAGATGCTTATTATATCTTCCCAGCTTGAAAGGATAGGAGATATCATATTTAATACATCACAACTGGAACTTCAGAGACTTGAAGACCATATAACCTATTCCAAATATGCCTACGAGGAGCTTGAAAAGATTTGTAAAGCCATATGTGAAAGCTATACACTTATAAAGGAAAATCTTTTCAAAATGAATGATGAGGTTTACAATAAAATAAAATTGAATGAAGACTTTATTGACAAACTTGAGGAGATAATGAGAGAGCATCACATTGACAGGTTAAATAAGGGAATATGCTCCAGTGAAGCTGGAATAATTTATCTTGATGTGGTAAGCAATCTTGAAAGAATTGGCGATCACATTATGAAAATCGCCAATATAACCTACTCCTCAAAAATTGTGCTATAATTTCCTTGGAAAGGAGGTGAGAATAAATAATATTTTTCAAAAATTTATTTAGAAGGAGGGACAAATGAAGAAAATAGCAACTTTCTTGATTGTATTAATTTTAGTTAGTGTAGTGTTTGCGGGATGTGCTAAAAAGACAGGCACAGTTATGGGGACAGTAACAGATACCAAAACTGGTTCCCCGATTGCAGGTGCTGCAGTTTCCATCGGAGGGAAGAGTGCCACCACAGGAAATGATGGAAAGTATGAAATTAAAGATGTTCCTAAAGGAGATCAGACGCTTAAGGTAACTGCCGAAGGATACAAAGAGTATTCAGAGGCATTCACAGTTGAAGCAGGAGATAATACAAAGGATGTAGCACTAACACCTGTTATAAAGATAGGACTTGTCACTGACGTAGGTGGAAGAGGAGATAAATCCTTCAACGATTCTGCACTTCGTGGTCTTGAAAACTGGGCTGCTGGTGTAAAGATGGTGGCAGGTGAGGGATATAAGCCTCTTACAGATGAAGAGTACAGAAAGAGCATAGAGGATGAGGCACCAGATCTTCTTGATCGTGGAATCCATAAGTTTGATATAGAGCCTCTTGTTCTTGAATCAAAAGCTAATGAGGACTATGTTCCAAATCTAAAGAAACTTGCAGATGAGGGTTGTAAGCTTGTTATTGGTGTAGGATTTATGCTTACAGATGCAATAAACGAGGTTGCTACTCAGTATCCAGATACATACTTTATGCTTATTGATGGATTTATTGAGAATCCGCCTCCCAACGTAGTCTGCTATCTATTTAATGAGCATGAGGGTTCATTCCTTGTTGGTGCTCTTGTTGGTCAGATGACCAAGACAAATATAGTTGGTTTTGTTGGTGGAATGGACCTCTTTATCATCCATAAGTTTGAAGCTGGATACAGAGCAGGAGTTAAGACTGTAAATCCAGATTGCAAGGTTCTTGTGGGATATACCGGTAATTTCACAAATGCAGATGATGGTCAGAAGATTGCAAAACAGCAGTTTGATGCAGGTGCTGATATTGTGTATCATGCATCTGGTGCTTGTGGTCTTGGCGTAATTAAAGAAGCACAGACAAGAGGAGAAGGGTACTTTGCAGTTGGTGTTGACTCTGACCAGGATTACCTTGCTCCAGGAAGGGTTCTCACCTCTATGATTAAACACGTTGATTACGCAGTCTGGCTCTCCATTCAGTCTGTAGTTGAGGGAACATTTAAATCAGGCCATATCTTCCTTGGAGTGAAGGAGGGTGGAGTAGGTCTATCACCTATGAAGTACACAAAGGATATTATTCCAGAGGATGTTCTTGATAAGGTGAATAAACTTAAAGAGATGATTGCAAAGGGAGAATTCAAGGTTCCATCCACATATGAGGAGTTAGATGCCTTTGTTCCTCCTGAAATTCCATAAAGAGTAAACTTTTTAAAAAAGGGTGGGTGTGTTTTTAGCACCCACCCTTTTTTAATAGAGTGGAGGTAAAAATTGGAGGAGTATGCTGTTGAGCTTAAAAATGTTACAAAGATTTTTCCAGGGGTTATAGCCAACGACAACATATCTCTTAGCATAAAGAAGGGCGAAGTTTTTGCTATTGTTGGGGAAAATGGAGCGGGGAAGACCACTTTAATGAACATTCTGTATGGTCTATACACACCAGATTCAGGAGAGATATATGTTTTTGGAAAAAAGATAAGACACAACACTCCTAAAAAGGCAATAGAAATGGGAATTGGTATGGTTCACCAGCATTTCATGTTAATACCAAAGTTTACAGTGTATGAGAACATAATTCTTGGTGAAGAATTCAGAAAAAATGGATTTGTGCTTGACAAGAAAAAGGCCATAGAAGAGGTAAAGAGAATCTCTGATATGTATGGGCTTAAAGTTGATCCTGAAGAGAAGATAGAGAATCTTCCCGTTGGAATCCAACAGAGGGTGGAGATTTTAAAGGTTCTATTCCGTGGAGCAGAAATTCTTATCCTTGACGAACCAACGGCGGTGTTAACTCCTCAGGAGACAGAGGAGCTTTTTGATACCATAAGGTCTTTAAAGAAGAAAGGAAAAACTGTCATATTTATCTCTCATAAACTCAAAGAGGTTCTTACCATAGCAGATAGAATAGCAGTTTTAAAGAATGGCAAGGTTAGAGGAATAAAGAACGCAAAGGACACAGACGAGAGAGAGTTAGCAAGGTTAATGGTTGGAAGAGATGTTGTTTTTGTAGTTCCGAAAAAAGAGAAAGAGCCAGGAGAGGTTATACTTGAGGTGAAAGATCTTGTAGTCATGAGTGATAAAGGTATCCCGGCTATAAAAGGAATTTCCTTTAAATTAAGAAGAAGCGAGATTCTTGGAATAGCGGGAGTTGAAGGGAATGGGCAGAAGGAGTTGGTTGAAGCTCTAACAGGATTAAGACCAATTAAGAGTGGAAAGATTATAATAAGGGGAGAAGAGGTAAGGGAGTTTGATCCCTGGTTTTTTAGAAATAGTGGAATTGCTCACATTCCAGAGGATAGAAGAAAGAGGGGTCTCGTTCTACCATTTACAATCTCCTACAATTTGTTTCTTGGAAGAGAAAAAGAGTCTTATTTCTCAAGAGGGCTATTTTTAAACAGAAAGAACATAGATGACTTTGGAAGAAATAAAGTTATTGAGTATGATATAAGACCCCATAATCCAAAACTTAAAGCAGAGGCTCTATCTGGAGGTAACCAGCAGAAGGTAGTTGTTGCAAGGGAAGTTTCCTATGATCCTGATATACTTATCGCTTCCCAGCCTACAAGAGGATTGGATGTTGGAGCCATAGAGTTTGTTCATAAAAAGCTTGTAGAACAGAGAGATTCTGGAAAAGCGGTTCTCCTTATATCCCTTGAACTTGATGAGATAATGATGTTGTCAGATAGAATCGCAGTTTTATTTAACGGTGAGATTGTAGGTGAGCTACCAGTAGAGGAAGCAACAGAGGAGGAGCTCGGACTTCTCATGCTTGGTTTGAAAAGATATGATAAAAAAGAGGTGGAGGCATGAAGGGGCTTAATTTTTTAAATGACATTCTTATATGGTGGAATAGTAAGAAGGAAGAAATTTCGTCATTTCTTGTTCCAATAATATCTATAATAGTGGCTTTTCTTGTAGCAGCAGTGATGATAAAGGCTACTGGTAAAAGCCCCTGGGCTGCATATAAGCTTCTATTTGAAGGAGCATTTGGCTCTTCTCTCAAGGAATTTTTCAGTTTAAAAGAAGCAGGGGAGGGTTTTCTTAAAGGATCAATTCTTACATTAACAGGACTTTCCGTTGCTGTGGCGTTTAGAGTTGGACTTTTTAATATAGGTGCTGAAGGACAATTTATAATGGGAGCCATAGTTGCAGCCTACCTTGGCTTCAAATTAAACATGACTCCCTGGATAGATATACCCTTGATTTTGATTGCAGTTATTATAGTTTCCGGTCTTTACGCAGCGTTTGCAGGATGGCTCAAAATTACAAGGGGAGTCCACGAGGTCATAACCACAATAATGCTTAACTGGATTGCAGTTCATCTTGTGGAAAACTGGATAGTTGTTGGTCCCTTTAATATTCAAAGATACAGACCTGAAGCTATACTTGCAGGAACTCCTTATGTAAAAGAAGCTTCAAGGCTTAAGCCTTTCTTTCAGGGAACAAGATTGAATGGTTCAATAATTATTGCAATACTTGCAGTGATTTTTGTTTATATCCTTATGAATAGAACTGTTCTCGGCTATGAAATACAGGCAACTGGAAAGAATCCTGATGCAGCAAGGTACAGTGGTATAAATACTGCAAGAACCATGCTTATTGCTATGTTTATCTCTGGTGCCCTTGCTGGCGTTAGTGGAGCATGTATGATTCTTGGAACTGAAGGACACTATCCAGGAGTGTTCAGGCCAGGATATGGATTTGACGGTATAACCATGGCATTAATTGGAAATAATGCAGCAATAGGAACTCTTTTTTCATCCATGTTTTTTGGTTTTGTAAGAGCAGGTGCAACTGGAATGCAACTTATCGGAATTCATAAAACCTTTGCTGATATTATTCAAGGAGTAGCAACCCTCTTTGTTGCTGGTCAGGTTGGCATAAAGTATCTTCTCTTCAAGATTGGAGAAAAGAAGGTAATCAAAGAGGAGGCTCAAAGTGGAGTTAGCTAAAACGATAGTTTCCTTTATTTCTTCTATGTTACAGTTTGGGACTCCTATAATTCTCGCTGGTCTCGGTGGTGTAATGTGTGAAAATGCAGGTGTGGTAAATATAGCTCTTGAAGGAATTATGAGAATGGGAGGTTTTTTTGCTGTATTGGGTGCCTATATTTCTTCCACTAAGATTGACCCAATACTGGGAGGAAAGGATCCTCTTGCAGGAAACCCATGGGTTGGAATACTCTTCGCCATAGGTATAGGAATTCTGGTTGGACTTCTTCATGCTTATATCTCTGTATCTTTAAGGGGAAATCAAATTGTTTCAGGAGTCGCCATAAATGTATTTGCACTTGGAGGAATGACATTTTTCCTTGAAAGATACTTTAACACAACAGGACATTCTCCATCTGTGGCTTCCTTTATGAACAAACCACTTTTACCACATCTTGCAAAACTTCCTATAGTGGGAGAACTCTTTGAAGCGATGAATATATTTGTATTCCTTGCGTTAATTCTTCCTTTTGTTATTCATTTCTATCTCTACTATACTCCATGGGGGTTAAGACACAGGTCTGTTGGAGAACATCCAAAAGCAGCAGATACTCTTGGAATAAATGTCTATCTTGTAAGGTACCTTGCAGTAATCGCTTCAGGAATACTTGCAGCTCTTGCAGGTGCTTCAATGTCCATAGGACAGCTGGATCTATTTGACAATCATATGCCAGCAGGGTTGGGTTTCATAGCTCTTGCCGCAATGATTTTTGGTAAGTGGACTCCAATAGGAACATTCTTTGCAGCCCTTTTCTTTACCCTTGCTACAGTAGTTCAAATATACATTCAAACCTCTGCTCCTCAGCTTTTGAATATTATACCAAGAGGTTTCTTCCTTGCCCTTCCCTATATTTTAACCCTGCTTGTTCTTGCGGGATTTGTTGGAAGAGCAACACCTCCCGCAGCTGATGGAATACCTTACGAAAAAGGAGAAAAACTATGAAGAATTTTTTATCATTTTCACCAGAGTTTAAAAGCCCTTTCTTTCCACATGTGTGTTTGGAAAGTACTGTAATAACCTTTGGTCTTCCATATCCAGATAATGTGAAACTTGCAAAGGATATGGAGTCCAAAATAAGAGAAGAGGGCAGTATACCTCTCACACTCGGCATCAAGGAAGGTAAAATAGTTATTGGATTCTCTGAGGACGATTTTGAATTCTTTGGGAAAGGCGAGGGAATTGTTAAAGCAAATATGAGAGATATACCCTATCTTCTGGCACAAAAGAGAAGCGGGGCACTCACTGTTTCAGGTTCCATTTCTATAATGAGCTTATTTAACCTCATGTTTTTTGTTACAGGCGGGACAGGGGGAATTCATAGAGGTATGCCCAATGTCTTTGATGTATCGGCGGATCTTATTGCTATGAGTAAGTATAAGGTGGTTGTGATATCATCTGGTTTTAAATCAATTCTTGATATAGAGAAGACATGGGAACTTCTTGAGACCCTTGGTATTGGTGTGGTTGGGTTTAAAACAAAGAAACTACCAGGATTTTACTTTAGAGAAACTGACATTTCCCTTGATATGTATGTGGATTCTGTTGAAGAGTTGGTGGATTTCATAAGGGTGTGGGATAAAGTTTCAAACACAGCTCTTCTAGTGGTTAATCCTATACCAGAGGAGGACGAGATAGACAGGGGATATTTTGAAGGTCTTATGAAAGAAATTCTTTCTGACATTGATAAGAAAGGGGTAAGAGGTAAGGAAGTTACTCCTTACATACTCGCTGAGTTACATAAGAGAAGCGAAGGTAGAACTCTCAGATCAAACATTTCACTACTTCTTAACAATGCGAAACTTGGAGGAAAACTTGCTTCCCTATACTTTAGAAAGGACTGATAAAGAACTTTTATTTAAGATAAAACATTTTCTTATCTCAAGAGAGAGAACCCTTTCCACTGCTGAATCATGTACAGGAGGTTATCTCTCCTCCTTCTTCTCCCTACTGCCGGGCTCTTCAGATTTTTTTAAAGGAGGTATTGTTACCTATCAGGCAGAAGTTAAGACAGACGTTCTTGGGGTGGATAAAAACATAGTTGAAAAGTTTGGTGTTGTAAGTGAAGAAATGTCCATTGAGATGGCTAAAAAGGTAAAGGAGAAACTAAATTCCTATTACGGTATATCAGCTACGGGAAATCTTGGACCTTCGGTGCTTGAAAATAAAAGAAAAGGACTTGTCTATTCATCTGTGTATTCTGAAGAAGGTATTTTATCTAAAAGATTTCTACTTTCTGGAACAAGAAGCAAGATAAGAGATCTTTTAATATTAAATATTTTAAAATTTTTCTTTATTTAACTGGAAGGTGAGGAGGTATGATAGAAAAGACTTTAACCAACCTTGGTTACAGAATGAGCAAAGGAAGAAGGGAGATAATTTCTTTTTTGAAGAAGAACAGGGGAAAACATCTCTCAGCGGAAGATATATACAAGGCTCTAAAGAAAAAAGGCGTAAGTCTTACCACTGTTTATAGAACCTTAAAGATTCTTGAAAGAGCTGGAATAGTAAAGAAATCCACATTTTCCAAAAGACACATGAGCTACGAACTCTCCTATAAGCCACACATACATCTTATATGTAGTGATTGTGGAAAAATTGAAGAAATAAAAGGTGTTCCACCAGAGAAGCTTATGAAACTTGTGGGTATAGAAAGTTCTGAAGAAGATTTTACCCCTGTTTCCTATATAGTTGAAATATATGGAATTTGCAAAAGTTGTAGACTTAAGTTAAAGAGAACTAAACGTTAAATTTAAAGTATATTATGTCTCCGTCCTGAACCTCGTATTCTCTGCCTTCTATCTTTATAAGTCCCTTCTCTCTTGCTTGATGTAAAGAGTTGACTCTCTTTATATCTTCGAAATTTATAACTTCTGCTTTGATAAAACCCTTTTCCATATCTGAGTGGATTTTACCTGCTGCCTGGGGAGCCAGGGTGCCCCTTTTTATAGCCCAGGCTTGTAGGATATTGTTTGCATATGTAAAGAATGTTATTAAATCAAGCAGTTTATAGGATTCTTTTATTAATTTTTCTAAACCAGTTTCTTTAAGACCTATATCAGAAAGGAATTCTTTTTTCTCTTTTTCGTCCATGTTTACTATTTCTGCTTCGAGTTTACAGGAGATAAATATGAGTGGATAACCTTTTAGTTTTGTAAATTCCTTAAGCTTTTTCATTTCCTCTGTTTCTTCACCTATTAATTCATCTTCTCCAATATTCCCAACTATTATTAAGGGCTTTATTGTAAGAAGGTTGTAATTTTTGTAAACATTTATCCATTCATTTCTGAGTTTTTCATCTCTAAGCCACTTTCCTTTATTCAGTACTTCCTTTGCAAATGTTAAAGCCTCATACTCATGTTTTAATTCCTTTTTTCCAGATTTGTAGGCATGAGAAATTTTTTCAAGGTTTCTTTCTACTATTTCAAGATCAGACATTATTATCTCAAGATGCACTATTTCTATATCTCTTACTGGATCAATATTTCCCTCAACATGAGCTACACTCTCGTCTCTGAAACATCTCACAACCTCAACGATGCCAGAGGTTGCTCTTATTTCGGAGAGGAACTTGTTTCCAAGCCCCTCTCCCTTTGATGCACCTTTCACAAGTCCTGCAATATCGTAAAATTTTATAAATGCCGGGATGACCTTGTCGGGTTTTATAACATCTGCTATAAGTTTTAATCTTTCATCGGGTACAGCTACAACTCCTATATTAGGGTTTACTGTAGAAAAAGGAAATGCCTCTATATGAACTTCATTTCCGGTAAGCGCTTTAAAAAGAGTGGATTTCCCGGCATTTGGAAGACCTATTATCCCTATTTCCATTAGAACTTCTCCAGAAACACCTTATATCCATGGAATGATGCATATAAATCGCCTTTTGATGCAACCTCAAAAGGAGCATGCATGGAAAGAACTGCTGGACCACAATCTATAACATCCATTCCTTTTCTTGCAAAGTACAATGCTACTGTGCCACCACCACCTTCATCTACTTTTCCAAGTTCTCCTGTTTGCCATACAACCTTTTCCTCATTAAAGAGTTTTCTTATTTTTCCCACAAATTCAGCAGTTGCATCATTGGAGTGGTATTTACCACCACTTCCTGTAAATTTTGTAATTACCAACCCCTGATTTATAAATGCTGCATTTTTGGGCTCAAACACCTCTTTATAATTTGGGTCAAATGCTGCGTTGACATCTCCTGAAAGAACACTTGATTTCAGGTATATAGATAAAAGGGAGGAGTAGTCTTTTACAAAATTGAACAGAGTTTCCTCAAAAAACATAGATTGAGCAGATGTGTTACCTTCTGAGCCTATCTCTTCTTTATCTACAAGATAAACCACAGCCCATTTCTCCGGTTTATCAATGCTCATTATTCCTTTAAGAGCGGCATATGAGCAGATTCTATCGTCATGTCCATAGGAGAGGATGAAACTTCTATCAAATCCAACCTCCCTTGCTTCTCCTGCAGGTACCAAAGAGAGTTCGCTTGAAATAAAATCTTCTTCCTTAATTCCATATAGTTCCTTTAGCATGTTGAGGATGTTTTTCTTAATCTTTTCTTCTTTTTCGTCCTTTAATGGTTTTGAACCTACAAGTAAGTTAAGATTCTCTCCAGGTATAACCTCTTTTGCTTTTTTCTCCATCTGCTTTCTTCCAAGGTGGGGAAGAAGATCAGGTATTGTAAAGAAATACCCATCATTCTCTGTATTAATCTCCACAACGCCTCCATCTCCCTTTACAATAACTCCCCTCAACACAAGAGGTATAGTTACCCATTGATACTTCTTTATACCTCCATAATAATGTGTTTCAAAGAAAGCAAGTTTTCCATCCTCATAAAGAGGTTTTTGCTTTAAATCTATTCTTGGTGAATCAAGGTGTGCTGTGACAAGATTAAAACCCTCTTCTATCCCTCTTTTTCCTTTGAGGAAGATAATAATGGCTTTTTCTTTAAATTTCCTGTAGAGTTTATCTGAATGAACACCTTCCTCGTCAATATTGGAAAAACCTTCCTGTTTAAGTAATTTTTCTGCTTCTTTAACAAACTCTCTTTCAGTTTTTACCCTGGACATAAACGAGATGTAATCTTTAGAGATTTCTTCAATCTCTTTTTCGTTGTAGACATCCCACACGTTCTTCTCCTTGTAGTTTAATTCTTCCATATAAACCTCCTTTATATTATTGAAAGATCGTCCCTATGGATAACCTCTTCAAAGGGTAGAAAGCCAAGTATTCTTTCTATCTCCTTTGTTTTCTTTCCTTTTATGGTTTTTAATACCCCCGAGGAATATCTAACTATTCCCTGTCCAATAAACTTCCCCTTTCTATCAATTACTTTCACGGTTTCTCCTGCCATAAAGTTTCCCTTTACGTCAACAATTCCTGCAGCGAGTAAGCTCTTACCTTTATCTTTTATAGCTTCTTTTGCTCCCTCATCAATAATTATCTCACCTTTTGGAGTTAAACCATAGAGTATCCACCTTTTTCTTGAATCAAGGTGTTTCTTTTTTGGAAAGAATAGGGTTCCCACGTCTTCTCCTTCTATGGCACCAACAATGGTTTTATAAGGATTTTTTCCGCTTCCGATTATAACCTTCACTCCAACATTTGTTGCTATCTCTGCTGCTTTTATTTTTGTCTCCATTCCTCCTACGCCAAGTGTTGTCTTTGTTTTTGTTACATAAGAAAGAAGTTCTTTTGTAAGCTCCTTCACCGCCTTTATTCTTTTTGCATCTTTGTGAACTGTAGGATCTTTAGTGTAGACTCCATCAGTGGTTGTCAGTATTATTAACATATCTGCATCAATTATTGTTGAGACTATGGCAGAGAGTGTATCATTGTCACCAAATTTAATTTCCTCTACTGCCACAACATCATTTTCGTTTACTATGGGGACAATACCTTTTTGAAGTAAAGTTTCAAAAGTTTTTTGAGCATTTATGTATCTTTCCCTGTTTATTATATCTTCTCTTGTTAAGAGAATTTGAGCGATTTTTATATCTAAAAGAGAGAAAAATTGTGAGTATATATGCATTAAAAGTCCCTGTCCTACAGCCGCTGCAGCCTGTTTAAGAGTAATAGTTTTAGGTCTCTTTTTAAATCCGAGGGGTTTTAACCCGAGACCTATGGCTCCAGAGGTTACAAGAACAGGCTTTATGCCTTTCTTTATCATGTATGAAAATGCTTCTGAGATTTCACCTAAAATTTCAGGTTTTGGGAAGCCAGTTTCTTCGTTGGTGAGAGATGCTGTGCCTATTTTTACAACAACCTTCATGAATTAATTGTATCATATAAAATTTATGGTATAATTTTTAGAGCGTGGGGCAGTAGCTCAGCGGGAGAGCACCTGATTTGCACTCAGGAGGCCACGGGTTCAAATCCCGTCTGCTCCACCAAATTTTTTATCATTGGTTCACCCATATACTGGGAAAGACCTTTAAAGAGCGTCATTTCTTTTCTTGATAATCACAGGCTGGAACTTAAAAACAAGAAGGTAGCCATATTTATAGTTTGTATTGCTCAGATGTTTGGTAAACCTACAGAGAGGTATATTAAGATTCGTTACTTAAGGCCTCTTGAGAAAAAGGTTTCTAATCTTATCATTGAGAGTGGAATTTTTAAAGGATGGCTCAAAACCCCTAATTTTAATGAAAGAGATAAGGTTAAAAACTGGGTAGGGAAATTAATCTCATCATAATTGTTATTCACTTTAATAAGTGATAGAATTTATACAAATGAAACTTTTTACTATTGGCAGAGAAGGTAAATTAATTCCGTATAGAGAGAAAAAATTTGAGCAGATAAAGCAAGAAGCAGATTTGGAGGATATTTTAGAAAACAATCCTGAATATTTTTTTGAAGATTCAAACATTCTTATTATTGGTAGACAGGTTACAACGATTTTGAACACATTTATAGACTTATTGGGAATTGATAAATATGGAAATACGGTGGTTGTTGAATTAAAGAGAGGAAGAACTCCGAGGGAAACAGTAGCACAAGTTCTTGAATATGCTTCTTTTGTTGAAAGTTTAGACTACACCCAGCTAAATAACATTTTTCAAAACTATTTAGGGGAAGAAGTATCTTTGGAAGAATATCATAAGGAATATTTTAAAGATAGTGAATTTGATGAAGAGAGTGTTTCTTTTAATAAGTCTGTAAAGCTTGTTATAGTTGCGCAGGATATATCAAGAGAAGTTAAGCAGACGGCAGTATTTCTTAGAAAGAAGGGAATAGATATATATTGTATAGAGTTTAAATATTTTGAAACTAAATCAGGTGAGAGAATTATAACCAGAGAGGTTGTTGTAGGAAAAGAAGACATTTTGAGATCAATGCCCAAATCTGCATCACTTCCAAAGATCAATAGAGAACAATTTTTGAAATCCTTGGATAAAAACGGATATAAAGTTTTTCAAAGATTGTTTGAATTTGCTGATGAAAATGCGCTGGTTTTTAAATGGGGCTCAAAAGGTTTTTCTTTGAATGTAGATCTGGAAGGTAATTTAGTTCCTCTGCTCTTTGGTTATCCTCCAAATTCTGTATTTAAACAATCTATATACACTGGTAATGAGTTAATAGCTAAGAAAGTAAATGATGGAGAAAATATAGCTAATTTATATCTGTCTCTTATACACATCTCCGAGCCCACGAGACTAGGCATGATCTCGTATGCCGTCTTCTGCTTGAAA
>CBFDTJ010000011.1:0-27311 GCA_965612865.1 uncultured bacterium | reverse complement strand
TTTTCAAGCAGAAGACGGCATACGAGATCATGCCTAGTCTCGTGGGCTCGGAGATGTGTATAAGAGACAGACTTGAAAAGTTTACTCCAAAAAAAGAGGAAATCCTTTTAAAAGAGGTCGAGGAGAAAAAAATTGTATCACATAAAGAAATATCTTTTATTGTGAAAAAGAATGCAGTCTATTTTTATAGTGATTCTGGAATTTTCAAAGGTTCGAGGGAGGATTTTGATAGAATAGTAAACTCAAAGGTCTCATACACTCATGGATTTAAAGAGGAGCTTTCATACCTTTTTCCCTTTAACGAAAAGAGAAATGTCTTCGACACAGAAATTGCAGCGTATCTATTAAACCCTTCAAGGAAATCCTATTCCCTATCATCACTATTTCCATTATACCTGGGAGAAGGTTTAAGCTTTGAAAAGGAAGAGGAGTTACTTCCAAAAATACTATCCCTTGGAAGAATACTTAAGAAGAAAATAGAGGAAGAAAATCTTGACAAGATTCTTTATGAAGTGGAACTACCCCTTTCTCATGTTCTTTCAGAGACAGAAATAGTTGGAATTAAGGTTGATAGAAAGAAACTCATTGAGATAAGAAATGAACTTAGAAAGAGGGTTATAGAGATAGTTAAAGAAATTTCAGATATATCTGGTTTTTCAATAAATCCTGCCTCTCCAAAACAGGTGAGTTATCTTCTATTTGAGAAGCTGGGACTCCCAAGAATTAAAAAGACAAAGAGTGGTTACTCGACTGATCAGGAAACATTGTTCAAGCTAAGGGAACTTCATCCAGTGGTTGATAAGATTCTCGAGTTCAGGGAAATAAATAAATTGCTCACAACATATTTTGAGGTTCTTCCAAAACTTGTTGATGAGAATGATAGGATTCACACAAAATTTATTCAAACTGGAACAGCCACAGGAAGGCTTGCATCCAGAGAACCAAACCTTCAAAATATACCGATAAGAAGCGAGATTGGGAAGAAAGTCAGGGAATCCTTTATAGCCGAAGATGGTTTCGTTCTTGGATCCTTTGATTACTCCCAGATTGAATTAAGAATACTTGCCCATTTCTCTAAGGATGAGAGATTAATAAAAGCTTTTAGAGAGGGGAAAGATATTCATAGAGAAACTGCCTCAGGTATTTTTGGTGTACCTCCAGATAAGGTAACCAAATCTTTAAGAAGAAAGGCAAAAACAATAAATTATGGAATAATTTATGGTATGAGCCCACACGGACTTGCGAAGGAACTTGGAATTTCTGATACTGAGGCAAAGAGATACATTGATAGATACTTTGAGAGGTTTTCAGGGGTTAGAAAATTTATAGACGAACTAATTGAAAAAGCAAAGAAAAACGGCTATGTGGAAACAATTCTTGGAAGAAAAAGGTATGTTCCAGAACTTAACTCAAAAAATCATAACACAAGAAAACTTGGAGAGAGAATAGCTATAAATTCACCAATACAGGGCTCTGGTGCAGATATCATAAAGATAGCAATGGTCAATGTATGGAGAAAGCTAAGGGGTAAAAAATCTAGAATAGTTCTACAGATACACGATGAATTACTTGTTGAAATTAAAGAGGAAGAGGCTGATGAGGTGAAGGAGATAGTTAAAAGAGAAATGGAAAACACTTTAAGTCTTGATGTTCCAGTTATTGTAGATGCTGGAATTGGAAAAAACTGGCTGGAGTGTAAAACATGAGATTAATAGGACTTACAGGGAATATTGCGTGCGGCAAATCAAAAATAAGCGCCTATTTAAAAGAACATGGTTTTAAAATTATTGATGCTGATTCCTTGGGAAAAATAATACTCTCAAGAGAAGAGGTAAAGAATAAAGTCGTAAGAACATTTGGTAAGGAAATACTTAAAGACGATTTTATAATTGACAGAAAAAAACTTGGAAACATAGTATTTTCCTCAAAGGAAAATCTCGAAAAGCTAAACAGAATCACACTCCCCCCCCTTACAAAGCTTGTAAAAACCAAGATAAGGGAACTCAAGAGAAAGAAAGTGAAGTATGGAGTGCTTGATGCCGCAATCCTAATTGAGGCAATGTGGGATAGGTTTGTGCACGAAGTCTGGGTAGTTTATGCAAAGCCTGAAGTTCAACTTGAAAGACTGATGAAAAGAGAGGACTTTACAAAAGAGGAGGCTTTAAACAGAATCAATGCACAGATGCCCATAGAAGAAAAGATAAAAAGGGCAGATGTGGTAATAGACAACTCTGGAGATTGGGAAGAAACAAAAAAACAGGTTGATAAAGCCTTAAAGAGGTTCCTTGAAGATGAGACTTAGCTTCTCCAAGATATGGACATACCTTGAGTGTCCACTAAAATTTTACTTTCAATACATCAAAAAACTTCCAACAAAACCAAAGCCTTATTTTTCTTTTGGTAAAAGCATTCACATTGCGCTTTCAGAATTTCATAAACTTCCACCATATCCTCCTCTTAAATCTCTAATAGAATCTCTTACACAAAACTGGATAAGTGAAGGATACTCATCTAAAGAAGAAGAAATGAGGGAACTTGAAAGGGCAAAGGAGATCTTGAGAAGATACTATTTTAGAAACATATTTAACTATCAGAAAGCCTTTGCAGTAGAGCAGAGGGTAGTATTTAAAATAAACGGAATTGAAATAATAAGTTATATTGATAGGATCGATAAGATTGGAGATGATTATGAAATTGTGGAGTATAAAACCGGGAAAAATGGTTTAGCATATAAATCACTGGGACTTCTTGACGAAAGCAATCTCCTTCAAATGTCAATATATAAGATTGCTGCTCAAGAAATACTTAAGAAAAAACCAAAGTACATTACACTTTACTACCTGTCCTTACCTCAGGAAAAGATAAAGCTGGATATACCAGAAGAAAAAATAGAGGAGAGTAAAAACATTATTCTTGAGGTTTATAAAAAAATAGAGGAAGGATACTTTCCAAAAAGAGAGAACAAATTCTGTAATTTCTGTGATTTCAAAAAGGAGTGTGAATTATGGAAAAAATAAGAGTAAGATTTGCGCCTTCACCAACAGGCTTACTTCATATAGGTGGAGTTAGAACTGCCTTTATAAACTTTCTATTTGCAAGAAAAAATAACGGAAAATTTATACTGAGGATTGAAGACACAGATGTAAAAAGATCAACAAAGGAAGCTGTAGATGCAATTTTAGATGGTTTGAAATGGCTTGGTATAGAGTGGGATGAAGGTCCATTCTTTCAAAGTGAAAGGTTTAACATTTATAATAAGTATCTTCAAAAATTGATAGATAAAGATATGGTGTATCCCTGCTTTTGCACAAAAGAGGAGATAGAGAGGGAAAGAGAAGAGGCAAAGAAAAAGGGAATACCATACAAATATTCTGGTAAATGTAGGAATCTATCAAAAGAAGAGAGGGAAGAAAGAATAAGAAAAGGGGACAAGTATGTATGGAGATTCAAAGTTCCAGAGGGTGGTGTAAGATTTGAGGATTTAATAAAGGGAGATATGCATTTTATGAACTCTGTTCTTGATGATTTCATAATAGTTAGATCTGATGGAATACCTGTCTATAATTTCTCGTGCGTTGTTGATGATTTTGAAATGGGAATTACACATGTGGTAAGGGGTGAGGATCACCTTTCAAACACACATAAGCAGATACTGATATATGAAGCACTGGGTATCAAACCACCTAAGTTTGGCCATCTGCCTTTAATACTTGGGAAGGACAGAGAAAAACTATCAAAAAGGCATGGTTCTGTATCTGTTGAGGAGTTTAAAAAGGAGGGTTTCCTGCCAGAAGCCATTATAAACTACATATTTCTTCTTGGTTTTTCACTGAAAGGGGACAAGGAAATATTCTCCCTTTTAGAAATGATTGATGAGTTTTCCATTGATAAGGTATCAAGAACACCCAGTGTGTTTGACTATGAAAAGCTAAGGTGGATCAATGGCTATTACATAAGACATCTCTCCATAGAGGAATTAATGAAGCGAGGAAAGGAATTTATTCCAGATAGACTTATGGAAAAGGGAGTGGAATTTGTAAAGAGAGTTTTAAAGGAGATACAAGGAAATATAAAGGTGCTAAACGATATACCTTATCTTGTAGAGTATTTTATAAACGAACCGACCTATGAAGATAGTAAAATAAAGGAAATAATTGAAGATGAAAGGGTTTCATCATTTCTTAAGAAATTTTTAAGCTCAATCAATACAATCGAACCCTTTGAAGCCATAAACATAGAAAAAAAGATAAGGGAAATACTTGAGGAGATGGGAATAAAATTAAAAGTTATTGCTCAACCTCTCCGTTATCTTCTCACTGGAAGATTTGCTTCACCTCCTTTATTCACATTAATAGAGCTTCTTGGAAGGGAAACTGTAAAAGAAAGAATTGAAAGGAATCTGTGATAGAATTTATCTGGAGGTTATGATATGCTTTGTCAGGTCTGCAAAAAAAGAGAGGCTGTAATTCATATAACTGAGTACATTGGGGGAGTAAAGAAAGAACTCCACATATGTGAAGAGTGTGCAAAGGAACTTGGAGTGATTGGAATGCTCAAGGAGATGGATATACCTGTGGACGAAAACATGGTAAAGAAACTCTTTGAAGTAATGGTTCAGGGTGGTGTGGTTAAAACAAGCTCTGTTGAGAAAAAAGAGAGATGTCCGGTATGTGGATTGACCTTTGAGGAGTTTAAGGAAAATGGCCTTCTTGGATGCTCTGAGTGCTACACAACTTTCAAGGAAGAGATAAAGCCATACCTATTAAACATACATGGGAGTATAAAGCATGTAGGGAAGAAAAAAGGGGAGAAGTATGTGGCTTTATCCCCTGTTGAAAAGGAAATTAAAAGGTTAAAGAGAGAGCTTGAGGTGGCAGTGGAGGAGGAGAGATACGAGGATGCCGCCAGAATAAGAGATAAAATTAAAGAACTTATGGATAATGCTAAAAAATCTAATAGATAAACTTCCCCTCTGGATAAGAGAGGGAGAAGAAGAAAGAGACATAACACTGGCAAGTGGAATAAAAATCTCAAGGAATATTGCAAAAATTCCATTCCCAAAAAGGGCCTCAAAGGAAGAAAAGGGAAAGATTATTCAGCTGATAAATGATGCCTTCTTAAAATCAGAGTTTCTAAGAAGCTTGAATCTTTTCGGGATTAATCTACTTGAGATAAGTGATATTGAAAGAAGGGTTCTTGCTGAAATGCACATAATATCAAAAGACTTTATAGATAATCCGTATTCAAAATATATACTACTCTCTAAAGATGGGAATTTAATTATTATGATAAACGGAGAGGATCATATAACAATAAAACTGATGCAGGGAGGGCTCTCTCTTAATAAAATACTGGATAAAGGTATGAGAATATGTGATGAGCTTGAGAGCTTTCTTGACATAGCCTATATGAAGGATATAGGTTATCTTACTGCATCTTTAAAGAATGTTGGAACGGGATTAAAGGCCTTTGTCTTTATGCATCTTCCTGTTTTAAAATTAAGGGGAAAGATAGATAACATAACAAAAAGTGCACCAAAATTTTCTTTAAATGTTGAACCTATATTTGACAGTATATTTAAAATATCCAATGTTAATACTCTTGGAAGAAGCGAGGAAAATATAGTCAAAACCATTGAAAGTATCACCAGAGAAATAGGCAATATGGAGAGAAAAGAAAGAGGGGAAGTTTTTCAAAAATCCAGTGTAGATATTCTAAATGAGATTGAGAGGGCGAAGGGTATAATAAAATACTCATTGAGGATAACTTTCAATGAGGCTCTCGAGTTTCTTTCATGGATCAGACTTGGTGCAGTAATGAACGTATTAAATATACCACTTGAGAAGGTTGATGAACTGTTTATAAGGATAAACCCGGAGTATGAAAAAATAGAGTTCGGGGATATAACCGGAGAAACAATAGATACATTAAGGGCAAGACTCCTTAAAGAGCACTTAAAAGGTGTTATATGAAGAAAGAAACTAAGTATAGATGTAAAGTCTGCGGATACGAAACAATAATGAAATTGGGAAGATGCCCAAATTGTGGTTCATGGAACTCTTTTGAGGAAGTGGAAAATAAAAAATCACTAAGAACCAAAAAGAAAAGCCCTGTTATTATAGAAAGTTTAAAGGAAGAGAGAATAAAAACAGGTTTTGTTGGTTTTGATGAACTTCTTGGAGGAGGAATAGTAAAAGGCTCCATAATTCTTTTATCTGGAGAACCAGGAATAGGAAAGTCCACTCTTTTACTTCAAATTGCATTAAATATAGCAAAAGGGAAAGGGAATGTGCTTTATATATCTGGCGAGGAATCTCCTCTTCAAATTTCATCGAGACTGACAAGGATAACTAAATCTTCACCAAAAAATCTATACTTTCTTTACGAAACTGATATAGAAACTGTGGTTAACGCCGTAAAGGAATTAAAACCTGTTTTAACCATAGTAGATTCAATTCAAACCATGAGAGAAGAGGGCGTATCTTCTCTATCTGGAAGCCCAACACAGGTGAGAAACGCCACAGATAAACTTATGCATATAGCTAAAACACACGGAATTCCAATAATAATTGTGGGACATGTAACAAAGGTTGGAGATATTGCTGGACCTAAAATCCTTGAACATCTTGTTGATACTGTTCTATACCTTGAGGGAGAAAGGTACCAGATGTATAGAATCTTAAGATCAAAGAAGAACAGATTTGGTTCAACTCAAGAGCTTGTGCTTTTTTCCATGGAGGAAGAAGGCTTAAAAGAAGTCAAAAATCCTTCCCAATACTTTTTAACAGAGAGAGAAAAAGAGATACCGGGAAGTGTAATACTCCCAACCATTGAAAGTGGAATGAAACCACTGCTTGTTGAAGTGCAGGCACTTGTTGTGACCTCTTACCTTCCACAACCAAGAAGAGTGTCTGTGGGCATTGACTATACAAAATTATCCATACTTATTGCAATTATGGAGAAGTATCTTAAACTCCCCCTTTATAAGTATGACATATATGTGAATGTTACTGGGGGAGTAAAGATAGTTGAACCTGCTTCTGACCTTCCTGTTATAGTATCCATATACTCATCTCTTAAGGATATACCCACATCAAATTTTGTATCCTTTGGCGAAGTGGGATTGGGAGGGGAGATCAGAAATGTAAGCCTTATGAAAAAAAGGTATAAAGAGGCATTAAAGCTCGGTTACAAAAACTTCATCTTACCTTCATCCATGCAAAAAGAGTTTGAAAAGAGTGAGGGGGGACGGAACATATTTATAAAAACGGTGTATAATTTAATAGGAAACCTTAAGTAATTTTTTTAAAAGGAGCATAAAAATGAAAAAGCTTTGGACTTTTTTACGGTATATTTTTTCATTTATTGGCGGAGGCATAGGAGTTCTAATACTCTATTACAATTATAGTTTCTTTTCAGAAAAACTCTATCACATAGGACCACTGTTTCTCTATCTTATATTCTTCCTTCTCTCATTCTTTATCTTTTATTTACTATTTCCACCCATCTACAAATTGATAAATTTTGTGATAACTGTAATAGATAAATTTCTCTCTTCGCTCTCCCTTGCTGAGCTCTTCCTTGGCATATTCTCTGTTCTCGTCTCTCTCTTAATATCCTATCTATTCTATGCACTTATATCAAAGATTCCAATAGTGGGTCCATACATTGGAATTCTTGTTGCCATATTTGTCTTTGGTATTACCGTAGGAATACTTCTAAAGAGGAGAAAAGAGATACTTGATGCTATAAAATTACAACCAAAGAGGTTTGGGGAGAGGATACCAAAGGAGAAGAAACTTTACCCCAAATATCTACTTGATACATCTGCAATAATAGATGGAAGAATTCTTGAACTTATAGATTCAGGTTTCATTGATGGGGCAATCTTTATTCCCACATTTATTCTTGAAGAGTTACAGATGGTTGCTGATTCAGAGGATTCATCTAAGAGAATCAGAGGTAGAAGGGGGCTTGATATTCTCCAGAGATTGAAAGAGGAGTATCCTGAAAAGATAAAGATATTTGACGCAAAAGGTGAAAGAATCCCAATTGATACAAAGCTTATAAATCTTGCAAGAAAGATGAAAGCTAAAGTCATAACTACAGATTTTAACCTTTCTCAGGTAGCAAGAACAAGAGGTATTAAAGTATTGAATGTAAATGAGTTAGCCCATGCTCTAAGAAAAGTAGTTCTTCCAGGAGAGAAACTGCAGGTAAAGATTGTGAAAGAAGGTAAAGAGAGAGCACAGGGTGTAGGTTATCTTGACGATGGAACAATGGTTGTAGTTGAAGAGGGAAAGTACCACATAGGGGAAGTGGTTAATGTAGAGGTTACATCCCTTCTTCAGGGACCTACTGGAACAATGATTTTTGGTGACATTGTAAATGGTAGGAACAGTAATAGTAGGAGGAGGTAAGGGAGAAAGATTCAAAGGGAACAAGGTATTTTTCCCTGTTTCAGGAAAGCCCCTTCTCTTTTATACGCTTATTCCTTTTATAAAACTTAAGGAAGTTTCTCATGTAGTGGTTGTTGTAAAAAAGGAAGATATAGAAAATGCAAGGAAAGTAATAGATCTTGTGAAGAAGTTTGAGAAAAAAATAGAGGTTGTGGAAGGGGGAGAAAGAAGAAGGGATTCTGTTCTCAATGGGCTTAGAGCCTTAAAGAAATATTCTGTAAAGAAAGTTTTAATTCATGATGCTGTAAGACCTCTTGTCTCCACTGATACAATAAGAAGAGTAATATCTGGAATAGAGAAGGATACTGCATGTATACCATGCTCTCCTTTGAGAGAAACTGTAAAGTTTGTAGAAGATGGAAGAGCTATAAAGACTCCTGACAGAAAAACACTTTGTTCTGTTCAAACCCCTGAAGGTTTTCCTTTTCCTCTCATATTAAAAAAGATAGAAGAGTTTGACGAGGATATGTATGACGATGCTATGGCTTTTGAAAAAAATGGACTTTCTGTAAAAACAGTAAAGGGTAATACAGAAAATATAAAGGTAACCTATAGAGAAGATATTCTATTTGTGGAAAGGATCATAAGTGAGTATAAAGATTGGTATAGGATTTGATTTTCATATCTTTAAAAAAGGTGCACCTCTTATACTTGGAGGCGTAGAGATTCCATATGAGTATGGTCTTGTAAGCGAAACAGATGGTGATATATTGATTCACGCTCTTGTAGATGCACTTCTTGGTGCAACAGGAACGGGGGACATAGGAGAGTTGTTTTGTTCTTCCTGGAAGAACAAAAGTAGTGTAGACATATTAAAAACCACAATAAATATATTAAAGAAAAAGGAAGTTAGGATAATAAACATTGACGCCATCGTTATAATGGAGAAACCAAAAATACTGGATTTTAAAGAAAAGATTAAGGAAAATTTGTCAAAGATAATGGAAATTGATAAAAATCTAATATCAATAAAAGGGAAAACTATGGAAGGGATGGGCGTAATTGGAGAGAAAAAAGGAGCCTCTGCCTTAGTTGTTGTCCTCGTTGAGATTCCTCCTTTTTCTACCCAAAACCTCCAATAGGTGATCCAGATTAAAGGTATTTATAACTTTATTTTCTGAAACAAGAGCTCTTCTTAAGATAAATACACCAAAATTTGATAGAGAGTGAAGCTGGGGAGCAAAATGTGCATCAGAGCCTATTGAAAATAGTACCTCTCTATTTCTCAAATCGTAGGCCATATTTGAATCTATGTCCAATCTATCATTGGTAGCATTTACTTCAATAATTGTTCCTGTCTTTTCGGCTTCCTTAAATATTAAATCGTATCTCATGTTCATTCTTTCCCTCTCACCTATTTTTCTTCCTGTAGGGTGTCCAATTATGCTTACATAGGGATTTCTTATTGCTTTAATCATCCTCTTTGTGTTTATCTCTCTGTCAAGATAAAAACCATAGTGAATGGATGCTATGACAAAATCAAGCTCTCTAAGTGCACTTTCCTGTATATCAAGGGAGCCATCCTGCCTTATATTTACCTCTGCACCGAAAAGAATCTTTATTTCTGGGAACTTTGATTGTAGTTTTCTTACTTCCAGCCGCTCCTTCATTAATCTTTTCTCGTTTAACCCATTAACCACCTTTAAATCCTTTGTGTGATCTGAAATACCTATGTATTTATAACCCATGTCCCTTGCAAAGGATACAATCTCATAAATACTTGAAATTCCATCTGAGTAGTTTGTATGTACATGCAAATCCCCTTTTATATTGAGATTACTCAAAAGCTCCTTTGTATCTAAATATTCCTTCCACCTCTCTCTTACCTCTGGAGGAATGTATTGCATCCCTAAGATATTAAAGATCTCTTTCTCCTCACCTTTTATCCACAGGTAACCTGGAGGAAGAGTCTTGTATCCATAATCTTTCCCTTTACTTACCAAATAGTTACTGAAATTTCTCGGCCCAGTAAAAAACAGAAGTGCCGAACCAAAGTAGTCCTTTGGAACAATAAGTAATTTAATTGGAATTTCACAATCCCCATAAAAAAATTCAATATGGTCTCCTCTGGCTATGAATTTTATTGTGCTTGCATCTCCCTTAAGATTCTTTTTAAACCTGGTAGGATTTTCCACCTCACACACAATATTTAGGTTTGAAACTATCTCCTTTTTTCTTCTTACACTTCCAGCAATTTCAACTCTCTTTGCTCCATAATTAATGAGTATGTCTTTAATGTGTCTGAAGAGAGATTCAGCAGTTGATAGAGAGAATTCTCTTTTTAATTTAAAGTATTTGTTTATATTTTTCTTTATTATCTCCTCACCATTTAACCCTATCTCTTTTACCCTGCTAAGCAAACCTTCCTTTAAAACAGATTCAAGGCCATATATATCAACCACACCAAACCTTTCATAAAGTATCTTTAACGTCCGTCCACCAACCCCGGGAATTCTTGTAAGCTCAAGAAGACTTGGTGGCACATCTCTCAATAAAATTTCAATCTCTTCACTTTTTCCATAAACCACAAGATCTCTTAAAATCTTTTTAAGGTAGGACTTATTCAGAAGATACTTCTCCACCCTCTCAAGAGACTCGGGATTCAGTTCAAAAGGCAGTCCTTCCACAGTCATTGAGAGAATTTTAATATCTGTAATTCTTTTTCTTTCCACTCCTTTAAAGGATAGTACCTTTGCTACCCTTGAGAGTGTCCTGGAAATCTCAAAGTTTGTCAATTTCTTTTTCTTAAACTTCCCGAGAGTTCTTTCTGTACTCGCTTTTCTATTCTATCTATTATTGGAAAGATATCTTTATCTTCAAGTGTCCTCTCCTTTGAAGAAAAGGTGAGCCTGAAGGCAATACTTTTCTTTCCAGATCCTATATTCTCTCCTCTGTAAAGATCAAAGATGTGTATGTCTGAAAGAATCTCCCCACTCTCCTGTTTTATTATCTCCATCAATTTCCCACTAGGAGTGTCCTCAGAAACAACTATTGCTATATCAAAGGTGAGTGGTGGGAATTTAGATATGCTCTCGTATTCCTTTTTATCTTCAAACACATCAAGTAATGTTTCAAAATCTATTGAAAAAGCATAAATTCTTTGAGGGATAGACAACTTCTCAAGGAGAGCTGGATGAATCTCTCCCATCTCACCTATCTTTAAATCCTTCAATTGAATTGTTGCATATCTAAATGGATGGAAAAGTTTGTTAGACCCTGAAACAAGCTTTACTTCATTTATTTTCAATTCCTCAAAAAACTTAGAAGCAATTCCTTTAAGATAGAAAAAATCAAATTCTTTATCTTTTTCCATCCATAAATTCTCTCTAATCTTTCCTGTAATCACTCCCGAAAGTTCCTCTTTTTCTACAAAATCTTTCTCTTTGTAAAAAACTTTCCCTATCTCAAAAAGCATTAGATTCTTGTTGCCCATCTTTATATTCCTATCAACCACCTTTAAAAGCAGAGGAATTAGAGAGGTTCTTAAAACATTCTGATCTGTTCTTAATGGATTAACCACTTCTATGGGCTCTCTCTCAATAGGATACAGGGAAAGATATTGAGAATCTATAAGAGAGAGTGTAATTACCTCATCCATGGAAAGGGAAGTTAAAATATTCACAATCCTTTTTCTAAGTTTCCTTCTCTTATCTGGAGTAAAAACAGAAATTTCAGGAGATGGAAGCGTGTACGGTAGATTTTCTATTCCTCTATATCTTATAACTTCCTCTATTAAATCTATTTCCTGTGAAATATCCGGTCTGAAGGGTTTTACAACAAAAGTGGCTTCCTTTTCACTTACATTCTCTAACTCAAAACCTCCTCTACGGAGTGAATCTATTATATCTGAATTTGATATATCTATACCTATAATTCTCCTCACCCTCTCAAATCTCACCTTAATCTTTTTCTCCTCCTGAGGCTCTGGATAAAAATCAAATGGTTTCTCATTTAAAGATCCACCAAACATTAAAGAGGCTCTCCATCCGTTCTCAAGAGTCTTTCTTATGTCAACTCCCTTCTCAAATCTAACAGCGGCCTCACTGTTTATTTTTAACTTTCTCTTGGTAACAGAAATTGAGGATGCAAGGAAGTTGGCAGACTCTAAAAGTACATTCCTGGTCTCATAGCTAACCTCAGTCTCCTTTCCTCCCATAACTCCTGCTATGGCAACTGGTCCTTTCTCATCTGCAATAACAAGCATCCCCTCATCAAGTTCTCTTACCTTATCATCAAGAGTTTTTATCTTCTCTCCCTTATTTGCTCTCCTTACGATCAACTTTCCATGAATTTTATCAAGATCAAAGGCATGGAGAGGTTGACCATACTCAAACATTAAGACATTTGTTATATCCACAATATTATTTACAGGTCTTGCACCTATTGTAATAAGTTTCCTTAAAATCTTAAGTGGAGCTTTCCTAACCTTCACATCTCTTATGATAATTCCCACATATCTTGGACACAACTTATCATCTAAAACCTCAATCTCAAAACTCATATCCTTTAAATCAGATGGGATGCTTACGCTTTCGTATTCCTTGACTATCTTTCCAAGCCCCAATCTCTTAAACTCATAAGAGATACCCCACAAAGAGAGACAATCTGCTCTGTTATATGTCTTTATCTCAAATATGGTATCATTAAGCCACAGTGCTTCTCTTAAATCAACACCTACCTCTGTATCATCAGGAAGAATAAAAATACCCTTTTTATCTTCTTCTCCAAGAACCTTGTCGGGAATCCCCATCTCTTTGTAAGATAAAAGCACTGCTTCTGATTTATATCCATTAAACTCCATTGGTTTTATCCTGTAAGGAACAGGTATCTCTTCATCTCCCTTTTTCTCATAGTGGTATATGGTGCCTCCTGGAAGGCAAACCGGGACTTTATCTCCCGGTTTAACATTTTTTGCACCGGTAACTGAAGGATACACTTTTCCAGAAACTTCTATCTCAGCAAAAGAGAGTGCGTCTGATATTTTCTTTATAGATTTTACCTTTCCCACGAAGGCATTGGATAAAAGACTTTTTCTTTCAAAGGTCTCTTCTATCTCAAGACCTCTGTTTAACAAAGTATCTTTTACATCTTCAATGTCTCTTTCAAATCTAAATATTTCGTTAAGCCATCTTCTTGAAACTTTCATTTTCTCTCCTCATTAAAATTGTTTTAGAAATCTTCTGTCGTTCTCAAAGAAAAACCTTATATCCTTTATTCCATACTTGAGCATGGCTATCCTTTCAACTCCCATTCCAAAGGCAAATCCCTGCCATTTTTCAGGATCGTATCCAACATTTTTAAGCACCTTCGGATGAACCATTCCCGCACCAAGGATTTCAATCCATCCAGTATATTTACAGACAGGACATCCCTTTCCACCACAAAAGATACAGCTTACAGCCATTTCAATTCCAGGCTCCACAAATGGGAAGTACGAGAGATAAAATTTCGTTCTCGTATCTTCTCCAAAGATCTTTTTTGCAAAAAGATCAAGAATTCCCATTAAATCTGTCATTGAAGTCTTTTCGTCTATCATAAGACCCTCTATCTGATGAAACATTGGGGAGTGTGTAGCATCAAACGGATCTCTTCTATAACATTTTCCTGGAGATATTATTCTCAAAGGAGGTTTAATTTTTTCCATTGTTCTTATCTGAACTGGAGAGGTATGTGTTCTTAAAAGCAGTCCCCCGGAAAGAAAGAGAGTATCCCACATGTCCCTTGCAGGATGATATTTAGGTATGTTTAGAGCCTCAAAATTGTAATAATCAGATTCTATCTCTGGGCCTTCGTATATGGAAAAACCCATCTTTAAAAAGACATCTTCTATCTCTTCTAAAGTTTGAGTAATTATGTGTTTCTTTCCTACCTCAACAGGATAGCCTGGAAGAGTGATATCAACTCTCTCTTTTTCAAGCTTTTTTTCAAGCTCTTTCTCTCTTAGAGTTTTCTCTAAATCTTTTATTCTAACTTCAATCTCTCCTTTAATTCTGTTAATTGAAATTCCATACTCCTTTCTCTTCTCTTTTGGAACCTCTTTTATCTTATCCATGAGTTCTTTTACTATACCCTTCTTTCCAAGGTATTTAACTCTAAGAATATTCAACTCCTGAAGAGTTTTTACTCTCTTTAGCTCATTATTAAATCTTTCCAGAATCTCCTTTTCCATTGAAAACTCTCCTTTTTGGATTTGCATTTATTATAACTGAAATTGTATAATTATTTCAATGAACGAGAAAAAGATAGATCTTAAATCAATAGGAAAGAATCTGTTTCTATCTTTCCTTTTTACGATTATTGCCATATTTATAATAGTAGCTATAAGTAAAGGTGGAAATTTTTTAAAAACAATACTTGGAATAGAACCTCTTTATTTAATTGTATCCTTCAGTCTGGTTGGTCTGAGCTGGATATTTGAGGCATTAAAGGTAATCTACTCTGCAAAAATTCTTGATATCAACATAACATACACACAGGCTATAAATCTCACCCTTATTGGCAACTTCTTTTCTGCCATAACTCCTTTCCAGACAGGTGGACAGCCATTTCAAATGTATCTACTCAGTAAAAACCACAATGTAGAGTATGGAAAAAGCGCCTTCTTCCTGCTGGTAAAGGATCTTATGACCTTTATAGCAAGGATAAGTTTATTTCTCGCCATCCCCATATTTGTTGTAATATTTCGTCTTAAATGGAACCTCCCAAAATCAGTAAATATTGCTCTTGATATAGGTTTAGCCTTTTACATATTCATATCAATTCTATTGCTTCTTGCATTTCTTAAGACGAGAAAATTTGCAGACTTTATTGAGAGATTAGTTGAAAAACTGCTCCCACCAAAATTATCAAAGAAGGTTAACGACGAGATAGAGAAAAATATACATCTATTTGAAGAAGGAAAAAAGAATTTGAGTAAAGGGAAGATGAAGGAACTATTCATTATCTTCTTCTACAGTCTTCTCTGCTGGCTTACTTCTCTCCTTCTTCCGGTGGTACTTTTAAGAGCTTTAGGTTCAGAATCACCAGCGCTGGAGATAATATTTGTTGCCATTGTGTTTTTTCTATCTGTAGCTTTTACCCCAACGCCAGGCACTTCTGGTGCTGCTGAATTAGGTATCGCTGTATTTTTCTCTGCTTTCCTTCCAAGGCAACCACTGGTTGCCTTCATTCTTCTCTGGAGATTCTTCTACTACTATCTTGGAATAATAATAGGTGGTTCAATAGTGCTTAAGGAATTTTTCCTTAAAAAGAAAAAGAAGAAGAAATGATCACCATAAAGTGTGCAAAGTGCGGAAAAAAATTATTTAGATATATAAAGGTGGGAGAGGGAAGAGTATTAAGATTATACAAAAGTCGCATAGTAAAGGATTTTTCAAAAAGAGACGGGGATATTGTAAAGTGTGAGTGCGGGAATATAATAGGAAAAGATGAAGGAAGGTGGATTAAACTGAGGCAGAGTAGTTTCACATATACAGGCAAAGTAATAAAGTAATCTGTTGTATAATTTAGAAATGATGAAAAAAATACTACTCTTATTATTTTTGTTAGTTTTCTTACTCTCTTCTTGTCAGAAAATAGAAGTGGAGAAAATCATTGTTGGGACTCCAGATGATTTTCCTCCATTTATTTATGAGGAGAATGGTGAACTTGTTGGTTTTGATATAGAGCTTATGGAAATTATATTTAAAAATCTTTCATTGGAACCTGAATACAAAATCATACCCTTTGATGAATCCTTTAACTATCTTAAGGAAGGGAGAGTGAGAATCCTTCTTGGAGGATATCCACTGCAATTCACTTATCCTGAAAATGTCTCCCTCACACTGCCATATTTTGACATCTCCCTTTACATAATCTCAAAAAAAGAGAAGCCAATTTGTTCAGTGGAGGAATTGGAAGATAAAAAAGTAATCCTTTCACTATACACATTTTCTGAAGACATAGTGAGAAAAGTTAAGAATGTGGAAAAGATTCCTTTTGAAGACTTGGCTAAATCTCTTTCAATGATTGAAGAGGGTAAAGCTGACGCACTGATAATAGAAAAACCATTGATGGATATATATGGAGTGGACAAAGAAAAATTTAATACCACAAGAATATACGAACAGGGTTATACAATCGTACTAAAAAGTACTGACACAGAGTTAAGGGAAAAACTCAATGTTGAAATAGGAGAAATACTAAACTCAAAGGAATACAAAAATCTACTTATAAAATGGTTTAAGTCAAAGAACGATTAGAGAATCCAGGGAGTATCAATCTCTGTTACATTTATCTTTTCGTCACCTATTATTACAGTATCCTCTTTTTTAACTACACCTTCAGGTAACATCAATGGAGAATGAACAAAGGCAAGAACCATACCTTTCTCTGGTTCCATTGAACGCTGAGCTACAACTATAGTGGTTATGGGGTCTTCCTCTATAAGTAATCCCACGCCATGAGTGTAGCCAGCTATATAGTAATCAAGTAAATTCAAATCTTTATAAACACCCTCAATTTTTGCCTCTACCACTCTGAACTTCACTCCTATCTCTGTCTCTTTCATAGCAATTTCGTATGCTGCATCCATCGCTTCAATGGCATCCTTTACCCTACCCTCGGGTTTACCCAGAAAGAAACTTCTTGTAATGTTTGCATAATAGTTATTGTAATCTGCTCCAATTACAACAGAAACAAACTTTTCTTTCTCTATGTATACATCCCTGAAAGGCTCAGCATGAATTCTTGGCGTTGCTGAAACATAAACCTGGGGATGCTCGCTTCCATTCCTCATAAGTTCACCGGTTATTTCTCCCACCACCTCAAGCTCACTTTTTCCCTCTTTAATCACATCAAGAGCTTTCTTTATACCCTTAACGGCAATCTCACCGGCAACTTTTATATTCTCAATTTCCCATTCCTCTTTAAGCATCCTTAAACTCATAGTTAGTGGTCTTACATCAACTATGTTTATCTTTGGATTCAAAGCTTTGAAGAGTTCAAAAAACAATAGATAGGAATCCTTCTCAATGGAGTATTCAAACCCAACATTTTTGTATCCATTCTTTCTTATCCATGAGGTAACAAGAGCCATAAGCTGCCCTGTCTTTTGATATTCAAGTACATTCTTTATCCATGATTTTTTCATAAAAAGTTCCTTCTCGTTTTTAACCACAATAACCACTGGATCTCCTTGAGCAGGGATAAGAAGGGAAGGCCTCAGCCACTTAACTCCTGTAAAATATATAAATGTGGACAGCGTTCTTATCACAGAAGCATCTATATCTTTCTCTCTCATAAGTTCTTGAAATCTTCTCACTCTCTCCTCAAAAATACTACCCATACGAACCTCCGAATCTTTTTGTTTAAATTATAACATATTATTCACCTATCCCGACAAGATGAAATACTCTCATAGAATCACCATTCATCTCAAAAGAAAGAGTTAACTCTTTATTTACTGCACTAACCTCCCTTTCTATCTTAAAACACACATTTTTCTTCTTAAGCATTTTTAGCTCTTCCTCTGTTAAATCTTTTACCTTCTTCCCCATCTCTGAGAGAACATACCTTATATTGGAATGTGAATCATCTATTAAGTACTCTGTAAGTTTAAACTTATCTGAAGGAAGATCTTTAAGGAAAAGCTTCGCTTCTTTATTAGATGCCTTTTCTCTCCATTCCTCATTAAAATTATAAACAACAACCCACAATTCATTTTCATTGGAGACGAAGAAACCGTGAAGCTCATCACCAAAATCTGTCCCCTTTAGAGAAAACGCTTCCCCTTCTATATTCTTTAGCACCTCATACCCAAAGTATATTGGAAGTTTAAATTTATATCCTCTTATCTCTATAAAAAAGGGTCTCCATCCATTTATAGGTCTTCCCCACTTGAGAAAAAGCGTGGGTCTTGCATCCTCATTATAGATAAGCCCATCTATCATCTTTACAAGAAATACAGGGAAATACTCACTGCTTGAAGTATACATCTCTCTTTCCCTTTCTCTGGTTATACTTGGTCCCCACTCATCCTCCAGTCTCTCTTTATCCTTCAGCTTCGGATATTCATCTATCATTTCATTAATTCTAATATTCTTTTTTAAAATACCATCAATATTTCCATATGTGTGCCAGCTTATAAAATCAATAGGGCTACCAATCTCCCCTGTTTTATAGTTCCTTTCTCTTGCCACATGTTCAAGGAATCTCTTTAAAAAATCCTCCCTTCCAGCAATACCGGGTCCTCCAACTTTTAACTCATTGTTAACAGATTTCACAGCATCTGCAAAGTAATCATACATTTTAAAGAAGTTCATAAGGCCCTCTTTACTTAGCTCCTTATTCCTTGTACCTCCACCTATGTAGTACTTATCTAAATCGGGTTCATTCCATATCTCAAAATACCAATTTTTAACCTCATCAATTCCGTATCTTTCAACTAAATGATTTGTAAGAGTATAAATTAGATTCCACCACTTGTCGTAGTCATTTGGCCAGTTAATAGCTCCTCCAGAATAGTTCCTTACGATCTCTCCATACGCAAGGGCATCAGGCATAAAATCCATCTCAAGAATTGGTTTAAGTCCAGCATCAAGAAATCTATCAATAACCTCATCCACCCTGCTAAAGTCATACACTGGATTTTTATTCTCATCTTCACTGTACACATTCCCGCCCCATTCTCCATCTGATAAAAGATTGTGGCATCTTATATAGGAAAAATTTAACTTTTTAATCTCACTCCATACATCCGGAGGTGTTTCTTTAATGGTTGTAAGGTAAAAGGGATCATACCCTATGTTCCCCCAAAGAGAAGAAGATATGTAGAAACCTTTACCCTCCTTCTCTGCTAACAGTAAAACCTCATTGTTAATCTTTGGAACGCAACCTGTAAACATGGAAAATATAAATAGAATTAAAATAAATTTTTTCATAAGCTCACCTCCATTTTAGAATACATATTCTAACAAGTTTTGTTTCAGGATAAAAGGCTTGTTTTGGAAATTACAAGAGATAGAGAACTTCCACCATGACCTGCAATTTCCCTCTCGCACTCTCTCATTGTGGCGCCACTTGTATAGACATCATCAACTATAAGAATTCTTTTATCCTTGATTATTTTCTCTGCCCCCATCTTCAACTTGAATGCACCTAAGGGATTTCTCAATCTTTCTTGAGTAGAAAGCGTGGTTTGACTTTTAACTTTCTTTACCTTCTCAATAATTGGTAGATACCTTGTATTAAGCTTTTTTGCAACGCCTTTTCCTATTAAAAGGAGATGTTCTGGTATATATGAGAATAAAAATCCCATGGATGGTACAGCTACAACAATGTCAATTCTTTCGTGTTCAATTAGCTTTAAGGATTCCTCTATAAGATAGGGGATTGGAGAAACCTTTCCTCTTTTAATCTCGTTTATAAGTTTTTCACCCTTTAATCTGTAAGTGGTAATAAAGTAAAGAGGGTTTCCCATAAGTGTGTTACTTTTGCCTCTTACAAAAAGACTCTTCTTGCACTCATTGCATATAGCACCTTCGCCTTCCTTTCCACATACGACACACTCATTAATAAACAGAAAAGGAAAAATCTTAGATATGTCCATCTGAGAGAAATTTCAGAAGAAGGGAAAAAGAGTTTCTCTCTCTTTCCATAAATTCCCTCTTTCTTTCACTAATAATTTTCCTTCTCTCCTCCCTTTCCTCAAAAACCTTATTAAATTTATCTATCCATACATCCAGAGACTCATGTGTTTCTATAAAATCTTTAAAACCAACCTCTTTAGAAAGAACTCTAACCTTTAAATCGTATGGAATGGGAAGAAATGGTATCTCGTTCATTATAGAGAAGAGTATCGAGTGATACCTTGTTCCTATTAAAAATTGAGCCTCAGAAAATTTCTCAAGGACAGAGATAGGGTCTTTCATGTGAAAATACGGAAGGTTTAAAGTTTTTGCTATCTCTTTCTCTTCCTCTGAGAAAACAACAAATTCAAAATCATAAGAATTTTTTCTCTGAGAATATTTATAAATTTACTAAATTTTTTAAGATTAAGGTCCTTAAAGTACCTTAAGGAGACAAGAATTTTTTTCTTAGTCTCCTTTCTTTCAAAGTTTAAGCTAAAGGCTGAATCAAAACCAAGAAACTTATTTTTTAACTCTGGAAAGAAATCAAAGGAGAATCTATCTCTAAAGATTACAAGATCTACCTTCTTGAGAGTAGAGAAGAGAAGTTTTATGGAGATTTTCCTTATCAATGGCCCAACACCTACATTAAAAATTACGACCTTCTTCTTCAATCTCTTCATAAAATCTATGAGAAAAAGATAGTATAAAAGACTTCTAAAGCTTGTTTTATCCTGAAATAAACCTCCTCCACCAAGTATAAATGTAGAAAATTCATTTCTTATTCTCAGTATATCCTTTATGGAGGTTCTACTTATTCCTTTTACACCAAAGATTGATTTTCCTTTATTGGTTAAAACTATCGGTTCAAAACCATTCTCTTTTAGAAAGGAGACTTCAGATAAAAGGATTGCATCATCCCCGAGATTTTCAAATCCAAAATATCCCCCTAAAACTACTTTTTCCATCGCTCTGAGACAAGCCTAAACAAAAATTTAAATATCTTTAATACTCTTTTAATCCTTCTTGGTTCAAGTATGGTTCTGTATAACCATTCAAGTCCAAGGTCCTGAATGAATTTTGGCGCTCTCTTCTTCTCTCCAGCCCATATGTCAAGACTTCCACCTATACCAATGCAGACAGGAATATCCTTAAATTCTTCTCTCCATTTATAGATCCACAATTCCTGCTTTTCGGACCCCATGCCCACTAAAAGAACATCTGGTTTTTCCCTCTTTATCTCTTCAACAATCTTAATCTCTTCCTCCTTATCAAAGTATCCATTAAAGGTGGATAATATCTTAAGATTTGGAATCTCTTTAATTAGATTCCTTTTGGCTTTATCAGCAACTCCCTCTTTTCCTCCAACAAGAACCACACTAAAACCTTTCTTTGCACATACCTTTAAAAGATCATATGTGAGATCAATGCCAGGTACTCTCTCTGGAAGTTTATCTCCAAGTATCCTTGATGCATATATTATTCCTATTCCATCTGGAACAACGAGGTCTGCCTTTCTTATCACATCTAAAAATTCTTTCTTTTCAATGGCCTTTGTTCCATTCTCAGAGTTAATTGTAACTACAAGATGGAATTTCCTGGACTCGATAAAGGAAAGGAGTCTATCCAGCGCCTCTTTTCTCGTTATTTTATCCACCGGTATTCCAAGAATATTAACCCTTTCCAAGACTCACCCTCTCCTTTAAAACAAGGTATGCAAATTTAAACAAAAGAAGTATTCTTGGAAATCTCTTTCTTGGTTGAAGTATAAATCTAAATAACCATTCAAGACCCATTCTTCGGATAAGCTTAGGTGCTCTTTTAACCTTACCTGCAAAGACATCAAAACTTCCGCCCACTCCCATTGACACCTTTGCTTTTAGCTTATCAAAATTATCGTATATGAAGTACTCCTGTTTTGGACTTCCCATGGCAACAAAGAGAAAATCCACCCCTTTTTCTCCTATTTCTTTTACTATACTGCTGGGTTCGTCAAAGTATCCATTGTGATAGCCTGATATGTTAAGGTTAGGATATTTCTTTTTAATCTTTTCTATCATCTCTTTCAATGTTTCCTCTCTGGCTCCAAGAAAGTAAACTTTTAGAGATTTCTCATTACAGTAATCAAGAAGTGATTCAAACATATCCACACCTGTTATTCTCTCGGGGATTTTTATACCAAGAATCCTCCCCGCCCATATCACTCCATAACCATCTGGTAAGAGTAGATCAGAAAAGGTAAGAATTTTTTTTAGTTTCTCATCTTTAAGACTTCTCACTATCTTCTCTGGATTTATGGGGGTTATCATATGATAACCCCCATCAGTTAAAAATTTTGTTATCCTCTCCTTTGCCTTAGCAAAGGAGAGGGGTTCTACCGGCACCCCGAGAATATCCTTCATTCCATTCCTAATTTCTTTTTCGCCTCTTCACTCATTTTATCAGGTGTCCAGGGTGGATCGAAAGTCAATTCAACCTCCACTTCGTTGACACCCTCAAGTTTCAGAAGTCTTAGCTTAACCATATCCACAATCAATGGTCCAACGGGACAGCCTACTGCAGTCAATGTCATTAAAATTTTTACTTTTCCATCCTCAATCTTTACATCGTATACTAAACCAAGATTAACAATGTCAACTGGAATCTCAGGATCATACACCTCTTTTAATGCCTCAAGTATCTCTTCCTTTGTAACCATTCTTTCCTCCTATAAGTTATTAACACTTTAAATTATAAAAGATTTGGACATTTTTTGAAATACTTGACAAAAATAAATATTTTTATATAATATGACTGACTGGTCAGTCAACAAGGAGGTGCTATGGAAAAAAGAGAGAAAATCTTAACAGTATCGCTTAAGCTCTTCATGGAAAAAGGTTTTAATCAAACAAGCATTGAGGAGATAACAAAACTTGCAGGAATCTCCAAAGGAAGCTTTTACACCTATTTTAAATCAAAGGAGGAGCTACTTGAGAGTATAATAGAGTCTTTAATTGAAAATGTTGAAAAGGAATTCTTTAAGATTGTATCCATCAAGAAAAAAAATCCAGTAGATTACATTGAAAGTTTCCTGAAATTGAATCTTTCTTTGTCAAAAAACTTTTCTTCAAGCATTCTCACAATAATAAGGGATGTGAGCTTTGCTCCCACAAAAGTGAGAGAGGAGATGAGAGAGAAATTGAGAGAAAGAATTGATGAGAAGCTTAAGCAATTTGTTCTCCTTCTTAAAGACAAGGCTGACGAAACAGATATTTTATTCTTACAGGGGATACTGTTGTCTCTATGGGTAGCAGTCATATTTGGAAACAAAATTCCTCCTTTGAAGGAGTTAAGTAAAAGAATCTGGTATGGTTTAGGAGGTGAGAAAGAATGAAAAGATTTGCCGAAATAGTTGTTAAATCAAAGTGGATTATATTTATAATTTTTCTCTTGCTTATAGGTTTATCCATATACTTTATTCCAAAAAGGCAGCTCTCCTTTGATATATATGACCTACTTCCAGATGAGGTTGAATCTGTTAAAGGATTAAAAATTCTTGAAGAAGAGATTTCCCATGGTGCAGATTTAACAATTATATACGAAACAGATAACCTAACAAAAGTGGAAAAACTCATAGACAAACTAAAGATCCTTCCCTATATTGACTCTGTGATGTGGCTTGATGACTTTCAGGACATATCCCTTCCGAAAGAATTCTGGGGAGAAGAGTCAAAAGATTGGTATAAAGATGGAGTTTTTAAGATTCAGGTTACTCTTAAGCATTCACAATCGTATGGAGATCAAATTGAAGATATAAAATCTATTCTCCCTAAAGAAGCTTCAATTACGGGAAATGATGTCTTAATGAACGAACTTAAGGATCGCTTCAAAGGTAAAACTGAAGAGTATTTTATTATAGGCATAATACTTGTCAGCATATTTTTGTTCCTCACATTTCCACGGTTCTGGGGACCTATTTTTATAGTTTTATCCATGGTATCCGCTGTTGTTATAAATATGGGAATTACAGCTTTTTCTGGTAAACCTATCTTTTATCTTTCCGAAACAATAGTAGCAATACTTCAACTTGCAGTAACACTTGACTATTCCTTGTTTCTATACCATAGATATGTTGAGGAAAGGATCAAGAACAGTAAGGAAACTGCTATGGTGGATACTTTAACAACTACTATAAAACCCATACTTCTGAGTGGACTTACAACAATTGCGGGATTCTTTGCCTTGACATTTGGGAAATTGGATTTATTCCCCCAGATGGGGTGGCTTCTTGTAAGAGGAGTTACCATTTCATTAATTGCGTCCTTCCTGTTCCTGCCTTCCTTATTTCTTATTTTTGACAAGTTGGTTATAGGTGGTAAAAAACACGGTGTTATTCCTCTAACAGCAGGAAATCTTGGGAAATTTATAGGGAAACTCTCCCCCGTGTTTATAATAATATTCATTATAGTGTTATCCCTCTCTTACTTCGGTTCAACTAAAATAGGTCTTGAATATGATCAAAAACATTTCCTTCCAGAGGATCTTCCATCAATTAGAACGATGAACAAAGTCAACGATATCTTTGGTGAAAGAGATACACTATTTATAATTTCAAAGAAGGAAAATGAGGGATTTATTGACGCTCTTTACAAGGTAAAGAATCTTAAAGGTGTAAAGAACGTATTGCACTACAGCACAATGGTAGATCCAACAATACCTGAAGAGTTCATACCAGAAGATTTAATAAGTAGATTTAGTTCCAAAAATTACACATATGCCATCGTTTACAGCAAATACCCCCCTGAGGATGAAAGGGAAAAAGCTTTAAGAAAGGAAATTACAAACATTGTCCATAACACTGTAAAGGGTGAGGTTTATGGAACTGGAGAATCTGCACTCATAAACGATGTGAAGGAGATTTCCATGAAGGATCTGGAGAGGACAGGGAAAATATCAATTTATCTTATCCTCATTATAATAGCGCTTGGTTTTCTCTCACTTTTTGTTCCACCCGTCCTTGCATTAATAATTAAAGTGGCAATCTGGTCAAATATTGCTTATTATACAATGATAGGTATGAGTCCACCTTTCTTCATTCCAATACTTTTGAATACCATACAGTTGGGAGCAACAATTGACTATGCAGTTTTGCTTACATCAAGATATCAGGAGGAGAGAAGAAATGGTCTAAAGCCTTTAGCAGCTATAACCGAAGCAGTCCATTGGAGTTCTCACTCCATTTTAACAAGTGCAGGAACAATGATACTCATGACCTTGCCCACAGCAATGTTAAGTGACATAAAGGTTTTGAGTCTCAGCATGGGGAGTCTGGCAAGGGGTGCAATGTTAAGTACCTTTGCCGTTCTTATCTTCTTGCCAGCTCTTCTTGCTGGTTTAGATAAATTGTTCAAATATACAACATTTAGATGGTCAAAGAAGGAGGTGTAGTATGAAGAAATTAATTATAATCATAGCAATGACAATTTTCACATTTGTACCTCTATTCTCTACATTTTCACAGACAAAGGTAAAGGATAGTGAAACAGTCTATATCTTATCAGATCCATATGGAAATTTTGAAGAGAAAATTCTTGTGGATTGGATAAGAGTTAAAGGGAAGGGGAAGTTTGAAGTAAAAGACCCTATTAAGGATCTTCACGATGTAAGAAAGATGTATGGTGAAGGTAGTATTGAAGTAAAAGATGGTTTTGTTCTTATAAAAGGAGAAAGTAAAGACATAAGTGATGTATATTACAGGGGAAATTATGTGGGTAAGATACCTTTTAGTATAAATATAAAATATTTTCTTAATGGAAAAGAGATGCCTGTAGAGAAGGTGAAGGGGCAGAACGGAAACTTAAGAATAGATATTTCTGCTAAAACAGACCTTAAAGTTGACAGTGAAACTGTGCCACTGCTCGCCATACTTACAACATCTCTTGATACAGAAAAAGTGAAGAATGTAAAAGTAAGTGGTGATTTTAAACCTATGATTATGGGGAGAAAATACCAGGTGAATCTTACACTCATACTTGATCCAGAGGATAGCGGATTCATAGAGTTTGAAAGTGAAAGTATTTCACTTCCAGAGATTATAATCACTGTCATACCATCCTATTTTTCTGTAGATATCCCTGAACCAGAGGTTTTTGATGAGTTGGAAGGCGGTATTGATAAACTTCTATCTCTTGTAAAGGCTCAAAAAACGATAATAGATGAAACAAGAACTAATCTTGAGAGTGGACTCAACAAGATGGACTTTTCACAGTTTAACGAACTGATAAAGGGAATAAATATGATATCTGAAGGGATAAAATCTGAGGGGGATGTACTTCTTATGCTCTCTGAAAAAATTGATGAACAGGAGTTATCCAAATTAAAGGATCTATCAGAAGGAATTGA
Organism: uncultured bacterium; assembly: GCA_965612865.1. Taxonomy (GTDB): domain Bacteria; phylum Caldisericota; class Caldisericia; order B22-G15; family B22-G15; genus B22-G15. The sequence goes on along the minus strand of CBFDTJ010000011.1, from coordinate 865 downwards.
CAGTATAATTATTGGGCTTAAAAGAGAGAAAGAAGGAATAGATATGATTGTTTCACTGATGGATGCATATAGCGCTATAACAAAAAATATTCTTGAACTAAACAACACATCACAAAAACTTGCTGAAAATACTCAAAGTCCTGTAACCTTATCCCTTTTAGAAACCCTTAAGAAGGAAGAGGCTCTGATAAAACTTCTCCTCGAGGGCGGCATTACACCAGATGGAATAAGGATCCCCTCTTTCAAGGAAACAAAGGAAAACTTAGAGAGACTCTCTAAAGGAATGGACGAGGTGATAGGCTCATTGAATATGATCAAACAGGGTTTGTATGGTGTAAACGCTCTGGTGGATGGAAATATTGAGATGAAAAAAACGCTAATCACCCTTTCAGAAGGTGGAGAGATAAACGGAGTAGTTACACCGGGTTTGAAAGGTTTCTCCTTGAATTTAAAAAAGATGGGTGAAGGACTTAAAGAAGGTATAGGTGCCTTATCCACCGATATAACAGAGAAGTTTATGGATTTAGTTAATGTCCTTAAGGCAATTTCTAATTCAGGTAAGATCATGGGAAAAGATGTTCCTGGACTTTCTGTAACCATATCAGGTATGGATGAAATGAAAAAGGGAGTAGAGGAAGGGAAAAAGGAGTTTGAGGAGAAAAAAGACGAGTTGCTTGGTAAACTGATACCTGACCAAGAGATACCTGATTTACAAGAGACCCATAGGCTATTAGAGCGAAATATCAAGTATTGGTACCAGATGTTCAACGAAAGACAGTTAATATGTCTCAGTACTGTCTCTTATACACATCTGACGCTGCCGACGAAGGCTTAGGTGTAGATCTCGGTGGTCGCCGTATCATTA
>CBFDTJ010000010.1:0-30849 GCA_965612865.1 uncultured bacterium | reverse complement strand
GTATTTTTTTCATATCTCCTCCTTAAAGTCTCTTAAAAATTCTAATAAAAACTTTGTGAGTAACTCCGGTTGAAAATCCCTCTTTAAAAAAACCTCTCCAATTCTTTTGGGAAGAACTAAAGTAAGCTTTCTGGAATTCGTTTTTTTATCCAGAAGGAGTGTCTTTATTAAATCATCTTCCTTAAAATTAAGGATTGGCGCAAACTTTTTAACATGAAAATCTAATTTTTTGTATAGAAACATAATCCTTTCAAAATCGCTATCTTTTAAAATCTTGGATCTATTTGAAATATATGCTGAAACGAGTATACCGAATGCAACTGCCTCTCCGTGTGTTAAATTTCCAAAACCTATAATTCTTTCCACCATGTGACCCACTGTGTGACCCAGATTTAAAAAAACTCTTTCTCCTTTCCTGTCAAACATATCATTTTTAATCCATTTTATCTTTTCGAGAATTGCAGGATATATGAATTTTAAGATTGTCATAAAATCAAATTTATAAGCTCTCTCAAGCATTTCAAAAATACCATTTTCAGAAAGAATCCCATACTTAAATACCTCACCAAGACCTGAAATAATTTCCCTACCAGGAAGAGTCCACAGAAACAGAGGATCTATATAGGTATATCCGGGTAAGTAAAAGGTTCCAACAAGATTCTTTCCTGATGAAAGATTAACGCCGTTCTTTCCACCAATGGAACTATCTACCTGGGAAAGAAATGTTGTAGGTACAAGATACAGATTTACACCTCTCATGTAGGTTGAGGAGACGAAACCAGAAATATCAGAAATTACCCCCCCTCCAACACCTGCCACCTTTCCATCCTTTTCAACTCCAGAATTTAGAAGAGCTTCATATATATCAGAAACCTCATCAAGATTTTTTGCCCTTTCGCCCCCTGATACAATGTATTTATTCTTGATTTTAAACCTTTCCTTATAAATTTTATAAACATTTTCGTCTATTATCAGAAAATCAAACTCTTTATTAACAAGTGAAAATGATATTCCAACCTGTAAAATAATCTTCTGAGGATTATGAAATTCTCTTCTTTTAAGTATCCACATAATATCAGATACAATATTATGAAGGGGCCTCTCTGCATTAATCTTTAGGGGGATTTTCATATAAATGTGCTTTCTTTGCTCAAAAAGAAGAACGAAATCATGGAGGGAATGGAGCAACGGTCTTTTTCTATCTCCCTTTATCCTCTCATAAAAAACTTCAGGTCTCCCGTCAAGAAGTACAGGAATTGAGTTCTTAAGCACTCTATTAAGGGACTCAGTATCAATAATTGCACCTCCCCCCACAGCAAGAACGAAATCTTTTTTCTTTTCTAAAAACTCAAGAAGAACATCTTTCTCTATTTTTCTAAATAAATTCTCACCATTATCCTGAAATATCTTATCTATATCCTTTCCAAACCTTTTTTCTATTTCAGAATCGAGATCAAAAAATGGAATCTTGAGATTCTTCGATAATTCTCTTCCAATAGTTGTTTTTCCAGAACCCATAAATCCACATAAAATTATCTTTGCCAAAATCTTCTCCTTGAGTTGATATAACTATTGAAGGAATCTTTTATATCTTTTATGTGGTCTCCTCCAAATTTATCCAAAAAAGTGGATGCGATAACAAAGGAAACTCTTGATGCAGCTATAAGGGATACTGCAGGTATTACAACTGTATCAGATCTTACATAACTGGATTTAACCTCTTTAAACTCCTTAAAATTTACAGAGGGAACTCCTCTCCTAACCGTTGGAATTGGCTTCGCATAGAATTTTACAATTATATCCTCTCCATTTGTTATCCCCCCTTCAATCCCTCCAGCATTGTTTGACCCCCTTAAAATTTTACCCCCTCTTATGAAGAATGGATCATGAAACTCACTTCCCTTAAATCTTGATGATTCAATACCTTCTCCAATCTCAACTGCTTTAACAGAGGGAATACTCATAATAGCCTGAGCAATTAGACCATCTATTCTCTTATCCCACCTGTTATAATCTCCAAGTCCTGCTGGAACTCCCTTTAAGATCACAAGACCGCTCCCTCCTAAACTATCTTTTTCTTTTATGGCATGATTAATCTCACCCATTATCTTCTCTTCAAATTCAGGGAACGGCACAAGAACGGAGGAAGAAATTGCTTTTTTGAAAATAGCATCGACACCATCAGAATGTTCTATGGGAATACTGACTCCACCTACTGATGTCACAAAAAAGTAGGTTTCTACTTCAAACTCTTTGAGAAAAAGAATACATATACTTCCTGCAATAACGTCTAAAACTGTAAGTCTTCCACTTGCTCTCTCTGCTGGAAGATAGAGATTCTCAAAATCGTATTTTATACTCCCCGAGAAATCAGAGTGGCCCGGTCTTGGAATGGAGGAAAATTTGCCCCTTCCTCCTTTCTCCCAATCTATGTTTCTTACCCTGAATCCTATAGGTGCACCTGTTGTAATGTTGTCTCTGGTTAGGCCTCCAAAGAATTCTGGTTTATCCTCCTCAAAATTCATCCTTTTTCCCCTTCCATAACCTCTTTTCCTCAAGAGAACCATTGAGTTTATATAATCAAGATTGAGTTTTAAACCTGCAGGAATTCCTTCAAGAATTCCAACAAGGTACATTCCGTGCGATTCTCCTGCTGTATGAAACTTTAACATCCTTCCCCTCCATACCAGATTCTTATATTATCAATGCATTGAAAATAGAGCATGGTAAAACCATTTTTAACTCTGGCTCCTCTTTCCCTTCCGATCCTCAAAAATTCAGTTTCTTTTGGATTATATATAAGGTCGTAAAGAATTTGATCTTTACTTATCCATGGTTCTTTAATTAGAGCCCCTTTACCATCGAGTCCTACTGTCGTTGCATTCACAATAAACTTGCTTCTTTTAACAACATCTTCTGCTTCGTAAAATTTAACCGGAATTATCCTGTCCTGAAATAACTCCTTGAGGTCAAGGGCTCTCTTGTATGTTCTGTTTATGACAAAAATATTACCTATTCCAATATCTATTAAAGCTTTTATTACAGATCTGGAGGCTCCTCCGGCACCAAAGATAACTGCGTCTTTTCCTTTTATATATTCCAGAGAGGGTATAATGCTTCTCTTAAATCCTGAATAATCTGTATTAAATCCATACAATCTCCCATCTTTAACCTTAACGCAGTTCACAGACCCTGTTTCTTTTGCAATCCCTGTAAGATAAACATCAAACTTCAAAATCTCTTCCTTCAGTGGCTGAGTTAGATTAAAACCTTTTGTATTTCTGGCAGCATCAAGAATTTCTTCAATTCTTAATTCAAGCTCTTCTTTTTTAGTCTCAAGAAGAGTGTATTCTGCATCCTTTCCTATAAGTTTAAAGAGTCTTTTATAAATCTTCGGAGAAAAAGAGTGGGAGATAGGAGAGCCTAAAAGATAAAATTTATCCATAACCTGCCCTCCTTGCAATATCAAAAAAGTTGGGAAAAGAAATTTTAATTGACTCCGCCTCTTCAAGATAAATTCCCTCTTTTGAAAGAAATCCTAAAATTGAAAAAGAGAGAGCAATTCTATGATCAAACCCTGTCTTAACAACACCTCTTTTCACATTTCCCCTTTTAACGTAGAATCCATCTGAAAACTCATAAGCAAGAACACCCAGATTTCTTAAATTTTCTACAACAAGTTTTATCCTGTCACTCTCTTTTACTCTAAGCTCCTCTGCTCCCTCAACTTTGACACCCTCCTCCAAAAACGTACCCATAATACCTATTAAAGGGAGTTCATCAATAAGTAAAGGTGCTTCATTTCTTGAAATATAGATTTTTGAAAGATTGCTCGATTTAATATAGATATCGCCAAATCTCTCACCATTTTTCACCTTTTCATTTAAAATCTCGATACTTGCCCCTTCTCTTCTTAAAACATGAATTAAGTAAATTCGCGTTGGGTTTAATGATACATTCTTTATAACTAATTCACTATTACTTAAAAGAAGCGTTAATACAATGAAATATGAAGCAGAAGAAAAATCTCCCGGAATAATAATTTCCCTACCATAAAGTTTTTCAACTGGAAATACAGTAATTTTTTTATCCTCAATAGAGACCTTTCCTCCAAAGGCCTTGAGCATTATCTCTGTGTGGTCTCTTGTTCTTATTCTTTCTAAAATAGTTGTCCCTCCCTAAGCATTTAAACCTGCAAGAATTAGAGCACTTTTAACCTGAGCTGATGGTTTTTCTGGTTCATACTCTATACCTTTAAGTCTTCTTCCAACTATTACAAGAGGCGGGAACTCACCATTTCTTCTTCCGGTTATAAAACCACCCATAAGTCTTATAGGTTCTACAATCCTTCTCATTGGTCTTTTTCTCAATGAAGAATCTCCTGTAATTACAAAAAGTTTCCCTGTAATTCCTGAAAAGAGCCCGGAAAGGAGTCTGATGGTTGTTCCTGAATTCCCTGCATTAAGAACATCATCTGGCTCCTTTATTCCAGAGATGCCAATACCTTTAATTTTAATAGTTTTATCTTCGAAAGAAATTTCGGCACCAATTTTTTGCATTATTTTAAGAGTTCTTAAAGCATCCTCTCCTGTATTTGGATTTTTTATAAATGAAAAACCTTCTGCTATAGAGGAAAATATAAAACTTCTGTGTGTTATTGACTTATCTCCTGGAAGTGATATTTCTCCACAAACTCCTTTTATTGGCTCAATCATTACCATATCTCATCCCTCCTCTTTTTTACATTCTCTGCGAGTTCCTCGAGTTTTTCTTTCTCAAGAATCTCAATAACTTCCTTGAGGGTCTCTATGTACTCAAACACAAACCTTTTAACATAATCAAAGTTTGTTTTAACCATTCCGTAAGACATAACGGGATCTCCACTGGAAATTCTTGTAGTATCCTTAAGCCCACTTCCTGCAAGGTTAAAAATTTTATCTTTACCCTTTTCTTTCTTCATGAGGTAATAAAAGAGAGACAAGGAAACAATATATGGAAGATGACTTGTGAGTCCAAGGATATAATCATGATCATTAGCTGAAATGAATACAGGAAAACTACCTATATCTCTAACAAATTTTAAGACAATTCTCTTTTTTTCTTCTGTAAGATTATTTTCTTCTGTAAGAGCAAAAATTTTGCCATTAAAGAGGTATGGATCTACATTTTCTATTCCACCCTTCTCTTTCCCTGCAATGGGATGTCCTCCAATAAAGAATGAATCCACCTTTCTCATCTCTTCAATGACAACTCTCTTTGTGCTTCCTGTGTCCATAAGAATTGAATTTTTATAAAATTTATCCCTGTTTTCTCTTATAAAATAAGGTATGAATTGGACAGGAATTGAGATAACAACTATATCTGATTTTAATCCTTCCTCAAGTGGAACAGATTTGTCAATTGCACCAACTTCTAAAGCTTTTCTCTCAACATTCTTGTCTACATCATATCCATATCTTACCCATTCCCCTTTTAGAGAAAGACCAATGGATCCGCCTACAAGCCCGAGACCAATTATAAAAATACTAAAGAATGGATCTTCCAATTGCTTCACTTATCACCTTACCCTTTCTCATTAGTTCTTTAAACTGATGAGGATACAGAGATTGAAGACCATCAGATAGAGCCTTTTCTGGTTCAGGATGAACTTCAATAAGAAGACCGTCTGCACCTGCAGCAATTGAAGCAAGAGAAACTGGAGTTACAAGTTCCCTTTTTCCTGTAGCGTGCGATGGATCAACAATTACTGGAAGGTGCGTTATTGATTTTAAAAGAGGAATAGCAGATATATCAAGGGTATTTCTTGTGTATGTCTCAAATGTCCTAATACCTCTTTCGCAAAGAATAACATCTCTGTTTCCATTTGAAAGAATATACTCTGCTGCAAGAAGAAATTCCTCAATCTTTGCAGACATTCCTCTTTTAAGTAGAACCGGTTTTTCTATCTTACCAACAGCTTCAAGCAAGGAGAAATTCTGCATATTCCTTGCACCAATTTGAATTATGTCAGCATACTCTGCAACCAGATCAAGTTGTTCAATAGACATTGCCTCTGTAACAATTGGCAAACCAAATTTCTCCTTTGCCTCCTTTAAATACAAGAGCCCTTCCCTTCCCAGACCTCTAAAACTATATGGTGAAGTTCTGGGTTTAAATGCGCCTCCTCTTAAAATTTTTGCCCCTAAATCCTTAACTATCTTCGCTATATTTAGTATTTGTTTTCTTCCTTCAACAGAACATGGACCAGCCATTACAACGACTCCCTTGCCACCTATTTCAATACCATCAACTTTAACAACTGTGTTTTTCTTTCTGAATTCTCTACTGGCTAACTTAAATGGTCTTAAAATTCTTATAGCATCCTCAACACCATTCATATTCAACCAATACTCCCTATCCTTTGCCCTTGAGTCACCTATGAGTCCTATTATGATTCTCTCTTCACCCTTTGAGATATGGGGAGTTAACCCGGCTTCCCTTACCCTTTCAATTATCCTTTGGATATCTTCCTCATTAAGATTTTTCTTTAAAATGAGAATCACTTACGGCCTCCAAAAATATCTTCTCTAAGACTTTTCGCCCTATGAAGATAGACTGGCTCAAGATCCTTGTCTGTATCAACGAAAACCATAACCCTTATGCATTTATCCATTGCTCCTTCAACAAATTTGTGTTCGAGATCAAGAAGAGGAGTATGGGAGAGCTCAAAGTTTTCTCTAACAACCCTGGAAGGAAAAACCTTTGTGAGATCTTTAGTCATCGTGAAAATAATTCCAAGAATATCCCTATTAGACAAATTGTTTCTTCTGAGTATCTCGCTAAAAAGCTCCTGTGTTTTTTTTGTTATCTCTTCAGTTGAGTTCTCTTCAACACAGGTCGCTCCTCTTACAATCCTCATTTTTGCCTCCTAAAAATAAAAAAGCCCACAAATTGTGGGCTTAAGGTGAAATCCAGGATTAGGAGAAATCCTTCTCCTGAACCTCACCTTAATAAATAATAATATGTAAAACTCATTACAAACATAATTGATTACATTATATATAAATTTTTAGATGTGTCAAGTATTTATTTTATGGATTTGATGCTCCTGGAAGATATGGCATTGGATCTACTGGTAATCCATTAACCCTTACTTCGTAATGAAGATGGGGGCCAGTTGCTACTCCAGTCATTCCAACATAACCAATTATTTCACCCTTCTTTACTTTCTGACCTGGTTTTACAAGCGACTTTAAGAGGTGACCATATACTGTGGATAATCCCTTTCTATGCACTATCTCCACTTCTATCCCATACCCACCATTCCAGCCTGAGAGAGTAACAACTCCAGAAGCTGCTGCTCTAACAGGGGTACCTTCAATGGCATCTATATCTACACCGGTATGATAATCTGGTGTTTTATAGACTGGATGAGTTCTCCACCCAAAATCTGATTCAATAGGACCAATAACAGGCCATATGTTGGGGGTGTGATCTAAAATATCATTATATTCCTTAAGTGCCTCTTTTAAAGCAGAAAGCGACATTTCTACATTCTTTGCCTGCTCTTCAAGGCCTTTTATCTTAATCTGGTTTTCTACAACTTTAGCTTCTGCCCCTTCCAGTGTATAGGTAATTTCCTTTTTCTTCTGTTGAAATAGCTCCTCAACGCTAACAGGCACACCAGGTATCATAGCCATCTTTTTAACTTCCAATCCGAGAGAGGATAGGTAGGCTATGTACTCTTCGAAAGCATCTATCTTTGCCGACTGCTCTGCAACCTCTTTCTGAAGAAGTTCTATCTCTTTACTCCTTACTTCTGAGAGAGTGTTAAGGTTTTTTGTCCTCAGCACATAAAGGATATTCTTTGTTCTACCATAATCAATGAATATAAATGATGTAAAGATTAAAAATGCAACTATCAATGAGAAAAATATATACAAATGAGTTGTATTAAATTTTAAAAGTTTAACCTTTCCCCTTCCATTTGGTACTATTATAAGAGAGAATTCTTTGTCTTTTTTTCTATTCATTTCTCTTCTTATTATAAGATACTATCCTGGTACTGTCAAGTGGATAGAACCACTTTGAAAAAATTTCATTGTAGGTACCGTCCTCAAACATTTCTAAAAGTATTTCGTCTATTCTTTCTAACAGTTTTTCATCAGAACTCCTCACTGCTATGGCATATTTTTTCTCATCGAAGAGGTGGTCAACCATCTTCACCTTCTTATACCTGTTACAATAATAAGCGGCAAGAGAGTAAGGAGAAACAACTGCATCCACCAAAACTCTATCAAGATCAGCCATCGCCTTCTCAAGGTTTTCTTCATACTCAATTCTTTTAATTCCAGGGAATAGCTCCTTTACTCTCTTTAAAAGTTTCCTATCTGTAACCTCTACGACTTTCCCTTTCAAATCACTACCTGTTTTTATTCTCCATTCTCTCTCCCTTATCACAACACTGTAACCATCAATAAAATAAGGAACGGAAAAAGATATTCCATCTACATTTTGTGGTTCAAGAGAGGAAACAGCTATATCTATGTCGCCATTCTTAAGTGCTGTAAGAAGTTCATCCTCTGGAACATTCATAATAAATGGAGAAGCTGACATTCTCTCTCCTATTTCTCTTATTAAATCTACATCAAACCCGTGCTTATCCGAACATTCTATGAAAGAAAAGGGTTTATTATTAAGATCCATTCCAACAATAAAAACCCTCTTCTTTAGAATTCTTTCAAGTGTACCGCATTCAAGAGTTACATTTACACTATTCTCACCTTTTATGGCATCAATCTTTTTTGTTAGGGTTTTATATCCTTCTTTTTCAAACCTTAAGATATAGGTTTTTTCTTCAAAAGAATCCTGGAAGAAAAAACTTCCATCACTATCTGTAAATTGGGAAATCCCCAAATCCTCTATTTCAACCTTAACGCCCTCTATAGGGGAACCTGAGATATTTGTTACTTTTCCCTTTATTATAACCTCCTCCTTCCCGCATGAGGAAAGGAGGAGGATTATGATTATGAGAAGGGTTAACCTCTTCACGGGTTAATCGTGTATGGGTTTGACATCACAGGAGTCGGAGTTTTGCTTGTGGAAACAGATAAGTTATATGTTCCAGGATTTGATGGGTTTCTTATATTGCAGAAATAGGAAAACGAGATGTCCACCTTTCCACCTGAAACTATGGGAATTGGTGTGTACAGAAGTATGGATCTTGACGAGAGATATATTATTGGATATGAAGTTAATGGAGTGGAATTTATGGTTACATCTGAAGGAGAAATAACAGATGGAAGCGATGTGCCAACAGGAAAAGTGATCATTATCCAGTCCCCTGTGGAAAGTGAAGTAGCCGGTGAGAGGTTAAAGGAAATGAAGTAGGAAGCAGTATATCCAGCCTTTGGTGGATATGGAGAGACTGTTACTCCTGAAACAGGGGGTGACGGTAGGAAATATGTATTTATGTAAGCATATCCCACAAAACCATAAAATGGAACTTCGCATTTAAGGACAGCTCCACCTGTAGAGGAAAGTGTGAAATATATTGTCTGTGAGCTACCCGTTGGAGTTATATAACCAGTTCCAGAGACTATACTCCAGTTGTAGGTAAGTCCATATATAGGGTTACCATAAGAATCAAATGCTTGAGCGGTAAAGCTCCTTGTTTCTCCAATACTCATATTCACATTTTGAGGAGTTATTGTGAGTCCGTAAGTTGTGGGATAGGGTGGGTATGGTGGATAGTAGCTTGTGTGGATATAACTTGATCCATATATTGTTTTAGATGGGGTACCATAGCTTGTGCTACACGAGAGAACTGCAGTTCCAGAAAATGCAGGGTTAAGCGTAAACGTGACTTGACTTGTATCAGAGGGATTCACAGTTAAAGTTCCTGCATTAACCGGATTTAGAGTCCATGTATAAGTAACTCCTGATAAAATGTTTCCAATAGAATCATATCCTACAGCGGTAAAAACCTGAGTTGGGTTAGATAGAGAAACATATGCATCATGAGGAGTGATAACTATAGTATCAGTATAAGATGGAGTATAAGCATTTATATAAGCGTATCCTACTATCCCACTTCCATCTACACGACATGAAATTGTAACCACTCCTGAATAAGAAGAGAGAGTGAATGTTAGGGTTTTGGTATCAGAAGATACATAAAAGGTTCCGGCAGTAACAGGGGTTACAGTCCATACATAATTTGTTACATTTAAAGGATAACCATAAGGATCATATGCCTGCGCTGTGAAAACCTGTGTATTTCCAGGAGTCATATTAACTGATGCTGGAGTAATTTCTACCTTATTAACATAATAAGGATAGTATGGGGGATATGGGTAGGGATAGTAGGAGTTTACATAGGCATAACCAACAACTCCATATCCTAAAACTTCACATTTTATTGTTACAGTTCCCGGAGAAGTTAGAGTAAAATATCCATTTGAGGTAATAGTTCCATTTCCACTACCTGGTAATACACTCCAGATGTAAGTTACTCCATACATTGGATTACCAAAAGAGTCATAAGCTTGAGCAGTAAATAACTGGGATGCACCAACTGATAGATTAACATATTGAGGAGTTATAACCACCGTTGAAACATAAGGATATGTGGGAGGATAATAGGGTGGATTGTAACCATAAGAACTTGAAACAACAAGGAATGGATTTGAGTATGTTGGTCCATCAAGAGTTATACCTGTGGATGTTGTAGTCCATACCCTTACCATGTAAGTGCCTGAAGGTGTTGCTGGATTATGCACTCCTTCAATACTTATCCTGAATGAACCAAGAGAGATTTGATCAGAGGTAACAGGTATTATGATCTGATTTCCTGATAAAACTACTCCACTGCCAGAAGCAGAAATCCCTGAAGCAGTTATTGGAGTTAGGGATACAAATTTTGCATATGTTAAATCAAAACCTGAAGGAAACTCTATATAGATTCTGTCTCCTGATATTAGAAGGTTGCCTCCGCTATTGTCAATTAAAATATTCCATCTCGCATCCATGTTATTTATAAGATTGTCCACTCCAGGTACTTCAGGTGTAACCTTCACCTGATATAAATTACTTGCCGAGACTGTCCCTGAAAAATAGCCGAGAACAAGTAAAATCACTAACACACTTAAAACAATTTTCTTCATGTTTCCTCCTTGATTCAATCAATATAGAGGGAGCAGGGTGTAACCCTAGCTCCCTGAAGGTGGATATATAATAGTTACTTTTCTCTCTGTACCGTCCCAAAGAACCTGTGCACCAAATGCTTCAGATATAAATCTAATTGGAACAAAAGTTCTACCCTCTCTAATTATTGGAGGTGCATCCAGTTTTACGTCTTTATCATTAATCTTTGCTGTATACACTCCAATTGTTAATTTTATAGTGGTTGAGCCCCAGATTATCGTAACTGTTCTTGTGGCATTGTCCCAGAGTACTTTTGCTCCAAACGCTTCAGAAATGAATCTAATTGGAACCATAGTTCTACCTGGTGGCAGTATAAATGGAACAACATTCTTATTATCTGGATCAACATACGTCTTCTCGTTATCTATCATTGCTTCAGGCTTGCCTATCCACAAAAGTATCGTCTCCTTATGTATAAAGTTGGATACCACTTTGCCCTCATTTCCAGCTGGATCTACCGCTGTTGCAGTAATTCCTATAAATCCTGGAGGAAGTTTTGTCAGAGTAAACTGGAATTTCCCTTGGTTATCTGCAAATGTGTCATCTTCATAAATAATTCCTGTTATTGCACTAACCTTTATATGAACCTTTGAGTTCGGATCCGTTTCTCCTATTACAGTAGTGCTTCTTGTAGTTACAAGTCCACCCATCTTCGGTGAAATAATTTTTACAGTTGGCGGTGTGGTATCAAGATAAACGGTGAATGAAATTTCAGCTTCATTTCCTGCCAGATCTCTTGCTTTAATCACAAAATTGTTTTCTCCTTCCTTAAGGGCAACTGTTAAACTCCATCTTCCCTGAGCTCCTTTTATCATCTTCTTTCCATTTATCTTTGCATCAAGCAGGTCCTCAGGAGATGAAATTATCACCTTCACCTGCTTATCCTTTACAAAGCTTCCATCTTCAGGCTGAATAAGATCTATAACAGGAGGTTTTGTATCTACTTTAAACTCTCTTACATGCTCATCCTCTATATTTCCAAACCTATCCTCTGCGTGGTAATAAAGTTTATGTACACCTTCAGGAGGAGTAATGGGACCTGTGTATGGAACATCTTTTGCTGTATCCCAGTGATAATATATCCTCGGAGAAGGATCGTAGTTACTTGAAGCAGATAAGGTTATGGTTGGTTTTGTTATGTAGAAACCTGAAAGTCCGTCTGGTTTATCAGGCTCTATCTTTAGAGAGGAAACTGGTGGTTGGTAGATAGTAAATGGAGCAGATTCAACTGGTGTTTTCTCTGCTGTTGTAGAAACTTTAACCTTATAGGTGGAGGAAGGAGAGGTTGGATTCTTAATGCCTGCATCCTTTGTTATCACAATTTTAACTGTAGAATTAGGAAGTATATCCTTTGGAGAAGTAATCTCTATCTTTAAAGAAAGAACCCTTTGAGTAACTGCTGTTACTCCGTCTACAGTAACTGTCCCGTTGGGTATTGAACCAGGAACAACAGTTCCATTTGGAAACTCTATCCATATCTTTCCACCAGTGGATATTCCTCCAAGAGTACCAGTCTTGAAAGTTATCTCCCATCTTGCTACCTTACCCACAGTTGGTGGGTCAACTGAGGCAAGCACATCTTTTATCTGTGATTCCTTTATTATGTCAAATGGTGCCGTATCCACTGGTTGATTATCCTGGGAGGTATATATAGTTAATTTATATTTGCCTGCTTTTGCCGGATTAACGATGCCTGCATCCTTACTTATTATAACCTCAACATTGGCACCGCTTGAGAAATCCCTTGGTGTAACAAAAGTTATTGTTCTTGTACCTGAATTTACATCTGGATCATCTAAGAGAGGACTTCCTCCAACAGTTATAAGGGAAGCTCCAATAGATGGAGGTACATCAAAACCTGAGGGGAATATAAGTGTTATCGTATGAGCATTTTTAGCAAGAGGGTTGCTTATCTTGAAGGAAATGGTTATGTTTGAAGTTGAGTTTGCCCTTGGAGGATCAAGAGTTACTCTTCCATTCATAACTCCAGTTCTTGCAGTTATGTTGTACTGGGCAGATAGCTTCTTTACAGGATCATTTGTTGTCCAGACTTCTACCTGATAGTTAGAGCCTGTCGCAGTAGGATTCTTTATTTTGGCTATAGGTAAGAATTTAACAACTACTTCAGAATTATCACCAATATCAACAGGTGTTATTATTGTGACCTCTCTCTTGTTAGGATCGATAGCTGGTGGTGATGTGGGGTTAATTGTGTTAACTGTAATAGCTGAAGCATCAATAACTCCAGGTACTTCTGTTCCTGATGGGAATTTAATATTTATCTGGTCTGCCCCCATAACAAGATGTCCCACTGGAGAAGTTTTAAATGTTATTGTATACTCACCAATGGCTCCAGCAGAAGTGGGAGAGAGAGAAACCTTTACATCAGATACAGAGGTTTGAGTTACAGTAACTTTTGGAGGATTTTCAATGGATGCAAAACTACCTTCAGGTCCACGAGTTTTAACATCAAATACATAATCACCAGTTACATCTGGACAGGAGACATTATTATACTTTATAGTAATCTGTCTATCCTTTGGCATTATATTAATTGGAATGTTAATCGTATAACCGGAAATAGTCCACGTTCCAATGGTCACACCTGTTCCAGAGGTGACAGTAACATAACCTTCACCTCCTGGAGATGTCTTTTGTGGTTCAGAGAACTGAGAGGGCACCACGATCTGAACTTCTCCTCCGTCCATGCTTGCTTTAGACTTAAATATCAATGTAAAGTCTTTGCCTGTCTCTCTCACGAAAACTGTATCTGGAGTAAGGGTACATTCGCCACTTCCATCCACTGATATTCTTATATCCTGAGTACCTGTCCTTAATCCAGTAGCTGAAGCGGTAAGAGTATGAACACCAGGTGATGTATCTTTGTAATAGAAGGTAACTTGATTTTCACCAGAATGGATTGTTACTGTATAAGAATTTGAGGTACTCCATGTAGATTTATCCTTTGAGAATCTTCCTGTTGGAGAATTAGAAGTAAGCGTTACTACAGTATCCGTTGCCATACTTACAGGATTTCCATCCTGATCCTGCACCTGTACAGTTATTTCTGAAGAAGAGGTATCAATAGGCACAATTTGCTCTTCAGTAATAAACACAAGCTTGTTTCCTTCCTTTACCTCAAATGGATTGGATGTTCCCGAAATTGTTGTTCCATAGACTGTCGCTGTTGCAGTTAAAGTAACACTTGTAGCTCTCTGGAATATTTTTATATCAGTAGAACCAGTCCCGTTTGTAATGGTGAGACTCGTCTTATCAATTTTATCGTTACCCAGAGAGCAGGAGAGAGAAACCGTCCCGTTCCATGAAGCAACAGAACCCGAAGGGGTTTTTGCCTTAACAGTAATGGTAAATGCAGTGTCTACATACTGCGGGGACGAAATAGCTGGCTCAAATACAAGCTGAGAGAAAGGTAATACTGTGAATGGATCTGAAACTCCCACTTTTCCAGAATACATAGCTGTAATTCTGATATTTTGACCTTCACCATTTATCTTTACATTACCGCTCCACATACCAGATGTAAATGTGACTGTAGATGGTGTAATTGTGCCAGCACTTGAAGAGAGATTTACAGTCCCATTAAATCCTGTAACCATATCTCCATTTATATCTACAGCAGTTACCGTTATAAAGAAATTCTCATTTTTGTATTGAGGAGAGGGTATAGATGAAAAGACAAAACTTTCAACTCCTCCAGTTACCTGGAATGTGTTTGAAACACCTGTTGCTCCAGATATTGGATCGTAAACCGTAAGTGTTACTGCTGGATTTGGAAGATACAAAGTTACATTTCCACTCCATTCACCATTGACGAACACAATGGTTGAGGGAGAAACTGTACCTGGACCAGTGGATGCAGAGAGATTTACAGCTGAGTTAAAGTTTATAACCTTTGATCCATAAACATCCACCGCCGTTATGTGAACAGGGAAAGATTGCTCCGCAATTTGAGGAGATGGGATTGGATCAAAGATGAAGAAAGCTGGTTGATTTGCAGCCAGAGTAAACCAATTAGAGTATCCTTCATGTCCAGCTCCATCACTTGCTTTTATTCTAACACTGGGGTTTGGAGGAGTTACGATAACATTACCCTCCCATACTCCATTTGTAGGTGTTACATTGTTTGGAGTTATTGTCATAGTAGTTCCATCTTGAGCTTCAGCTGCAAGATTTATAGGTGTGGCATTATTTGTCAATGTATTCCCAACCATATCTTTAGCGTAAACTCTTATTGAAAAGGTAGTGCCTGCTATTTGCGGTCCTATTAAATCAAAATCATAATGGTCAAGATCTCCATAAACAGGGAAAGAGTTTGATGTCCCTGTAATCCCTAAGGTTGAATCAGTGACTGTAAGGGTTACATTTGTTCCTGGATAATTTATTGTTATACTCTCTTGATGTTCTCCGTCGCTTGGAGTGGCATCGTTAAAGTCTAAGGTTGTGGGTGTGACAGAACCTACACCAAGAGAACATGTTAAATCAACAGTTCCTGTATAAGGTGTAGCTCCTGCAACATCATCCATTGGATTACCCCACTGATCCTCTGCCCAGACTATTATATTAAATGCTATGCCTTGAAGTTGAGGTGAAGAGATTGTCTCAAATCTAAAGTGATGAAGTTCATTGTGCCTTACTGTAAAGGCAGTAGTATATCCAACCTCTACTCCATCATGATTTTCAGCCTTTATCATGAATCCACCACCATACCCATGGTTGGAGCGATACACTGTAATATCAACTGACTTCATGGTTTCGTTATTAAAGGAAACTGAAGATGGAGATATAAGTGGATCTGGTGGAGGTAAAATTGCATTTCCAACAGAATCTGTGAGGATTAAATCAACAGTGCCTGTAAATTTCACTGGATTATCATATGTATCTTCAGGATAAATTTCAAGGACAAAACTTTCTCCTGCTATTTTTGTAGTGGTCAAAGGAAAAATTAGAGTAAAGTGATCAAGACCTGTAGGCTCAACTGTTAAATTAGAAGAATCACCAACATACGCAGGGGGACCACTATCATCCTCAACATGAATTGCTACAGTCTCGGCTTTATACAATATTACTGTTATGGTATCGGATACACCGTTGGTGAAATTCACGGTGGATTGATATGGAGCAGTATTGTCTCCATCAAATGAAGGATTTGTACCATCAGGTGCTGCACCCGGACCACTGAATGTAAGAGTATGGTTACCTGTATAAGTTGAAACTACATTAAAGTATTGATCGCAGGCTCTAACTGTTATATTAAAGGAAGTCCCCGCTGTTTGAGTATCTGGAGTACCTGTATTTCCATTACCAGCTTCAAAAGTCTCACCAGGAAGTGTTATAACCATTTGCGAAAGAGGCCCTGGATTCACCGTTATTGAATCACTTGCAGGAGTTAAACCCGATGCTGAAGCAGTTATAGACCAGGTACCTGCAGATTCATCATAATAGTAGAAACTGGCAGAACTGCTACCATCAGGAATTGTTACAGATGTTATTGCATCTCCACCTACAGCAAGAGCAAATTTTCCCTTTCCATACGGAGAACTGGTAGAAAGATTCACAGTTAGAGAACCAGAAGTTACAGGATTCCCAGATGAATCCTGTCTCTGAATCTCTATATAACCAGTTGTCCAGTTTCCTGCAGTTATTGGAGAAAAATCACCTGGTGCATGCCCTGTTGTGAATACAAGTTTTGTTGCAACCTGCTGTTGAACCGTAACTGTAGGGGAAGAAGATATTGTAGAAAGAGTGGCTGAAGATGAGGATCTTGACTTTGTTGTAAATGTATATGTTCCAGCAGATGAAGGTGCTGTAACATTTTGGTAATCTATGACAATAGTGTCATTAATGAGCATGGAAAAAAGTCTTATTTTAATATCAGAACCACTTATAACAGGTTTTTGGGCAGGAGCAAGGAAAATCTCATCAAATCTTATATATCCAGTAGATGTTCCAAAGAAGTCATTATTATATTTGAACCCATAAGATAAAACTGCATCTCTTGTAGTTCCAGCACCTGTAAAAGATAATCTTATAAAATACCATACATTGGCTGAAAGAGCCGGAAGATCTATAGTTTCTGATGGACTTGAAAGATTGGCATTTTCAGATAATAGAAATTGTATATCTCCTGAAGAGGTATTTTTAGATGTGTGAATCCAAAAACCTATAGCTGTGTAAGCACTCCAATCTCTGGACGAGAAGTAATTAAAATACACATATTCACCACCTGAGGCTGCATCGTCAATAGTTATTCTCATTGAATATCCCTCTTTTTTCACAGAAGAATCAGAAGAGATTGTAAGATCTGAATCTGAAGGATACCATCCAGAAATAGAATTTAAGTTATCAAGAAGATCACCTGCGACACCGCTGGAACCAGCGTTAATAGTTACATATCCTGCTCCTGCTGGAGTACTATTCTGTGGAGCGCTGAAAGCAGAAGGTACTGTAATTGATATTTCTCCACTATCCATATTCTCGCTGGCAGTAAATGTAAACGTAAAATTATTTCCCGTAGATCCTGCTACAACTGAAGTAGGGGTAACTGTACATGTACCAGAACCATACAAATTTAATGCAAATGTGGCAGGAAACCCCATAGAAATTATTAGCCCCAGAATTACAGCCAGACCAATTTTAAGTTTCTTCATAAAAAGACCTCCTTATCCTTTTATTTATATATAAATCTCTCTAATTAAATTCATTATGGAGCAGGATAAGTAATTATAATCTCCCTTGTAAATGGATCCCAATCAACTTTTGCGCCGAATGTCTCCATTACAAATCTTATTGGAACAAAGGTTCTGCCATTGATAATCACTGGAGCAACATCAAGAGTTACAGGAAAACCATCAATGTATGCAATTTTACTTCCAATTCTTAAATCTATCCTCTTCATATTAAATATTATAGAAACTCTCTCATCTCCATAGGAAACATATCTATACTCAACAGTGGCACCAAAAGCCTCCGCTATTATCCTTAATGGAACCATAGCTCTTCCAGATTCTTTATCGATCCATGGCGCTGCTTCAATTTCATGAGGTTCATCATTAACATATACAGTTCTTGATCCAATCTTTATCTTAACAATGGTTCTCTTTATATATTTTATTGGGAGATATATATCGGTGGAATTTCCAGCTTTGTCTGTGGCTGTAATATGAATTGAATTGTTCCCCTCCATAAGAGTCACTGTGTATGAGAACGTGCCATCAGGATTTACATTCACAGGTTGGCCATTTATAGTAAGGACTGCACCAACCTCCACTTCTCCCTTTATAGTTATAGTAGGTTCATAAACCTCCATCCATTTCTTTAAGGATGGATCAAGTTTTAGGTATGGAGGTGCTGTATCAAGGGTTATCTTAATTGTAACTTCACCTGTGTTTCCTGCAGAATCAATAGCTTGAACTTTGAGGGTATTAAGACCCTGAGACAACTTCACTTTAAGGGTAAATTGCCCCTTTGAATTGGATGTTGTTCTGGAACCAGAACATGCAACAAGTATTCCTGGTTCGGTAATTCCTGAAATGATTAGATTCTCTTTGTTTGTATATTCTTTCTGAGGTTCAAGAATAGTTATCTTTGGAGGTGTGGAATCAACTTTAAAGGATTTAGTTCTTACAGGTTCAGCATTGTCAACACCTTTGCTCTTTGAGTAGTAATGGAGTATATGTTCTCCCTCTGGAGCAGTTATCTCTCCTATATACAAGCTTGGTGCTTCATCATCCCACCAGTAGTATGTTTCAACTTCACCCTCACCTCTTGCCTCAAAGGTAATTCTTGGTTTTGTTACATACCATCCATTTATTCCATCAGGAGCAGGTGGGTTAACATGTATAACCGTTACTGGAGTTGAGACAATTTCATATGGTGAAGATGGAACTTCTGTCAGATCCTTTGAAGTATAGAGATAGAGTATATACTTATCGGGTATCTCTGGATTCCTTATTCCTGCGCTTTTACTTATAGATATATATGCATCACCTTTAGGCAAAGGTGCAGATAGAATTATTACAAGTAATCTTCCAATTACGAGAGGTTCATGATAAATTGGAAAACCAGAGATTTCAATAGCTGCTGGTTGAATCACCGATGGAAGGTATGTTCCGTTGGGGAATTTAATATAAATCCTATCTCCTTCTAAAAGATTCATAGAAATTCTGAAGTTTATAGTATATTCTGCCTCCTTTCCTGCACTCTGTGGTTTAACCTGAACCTCCACATTCTGTATTGGCGGTGGAGGTGAAAGAGTGAAGGAAAACGATGCAGGAGTTGTTTCTTTAAGGGTTGTTACCTCTATAGAATAAGTTCCTGCAACAGATGGATTAACAATCCCAGCATTGGCTGATATTTCAATCTTGGCTGTGGTCTCAGCTGGTATAGGAACCGGTGTTTTAATTGTTATTGTGCTGGAAGATTGATTAACTATGGGAGATGTAGTAAGCTCTGTATCGTTTATCTTTATCATTCCTGAAGGGATACTTGCCGGTATCTGTGTCCCTGTTGGGAATTTGATATTTATATCGTCAGATACATCAAGAGCGCCCCTTGTTCCAACTCTAATAACAAGAGAAAAAGAAGCATTCACTCCGGCAGATAGTGGTTCTACTGAAAGTGACAGTATCTCAAGACTAAATCCTCTCTCGACAGTAAACTGAGGCTGAGTGGCAATAGGAACAAAAGTTCCTCCTGCTCCCATAGTCATAAAAGAAAACGTATACACATTTGGAACATTGGGAACAGTTACATTTTGATATTTAATCGTGATTCTCTTTCCGCTTGCCATAGTTTGGATATTTATAATAAGGGAATTAGCACTCACATTTATGGTGCCAAGGGAGACCCCATTTTCAGGAATCACTGAGACAAATCCATTCCCCTGTGGTTGAGTTATTTGAGGATTAGGAAATCCAACAGGCACAGTTAGCTTTACAGCACCGCCAGAAAGATTGTAAGTGGCTGTGAATGTAAATGTTATATTTACAACATCTCCTGTGAGAGCAGAATCTGGTGTCATGGTAACACTACCTGATCCATTGGCATTTGTTCCTGTAACTGTTATTCTCTGTGTGGCGGATTCATAATTTTCACTAGAAACTGTGATATCCCACGCGCCTGGTGTTGAATCCTTGTAGTAGAAGGATGCTTCATTAGAACCTGACGGGAATGTAATTGTATTCACTCCCCAGGTAGCTCCATCTATTGAGAATTCACCTGTTGAAGATGTTGTAGTTAGATTGATTGTTATATCCTCTGAAGCAACCAGTGGATTCCCATCAGGGCTCTGAAGGCCAATAATTATTGGCTGAGACTTCTCTTCAAGATTAACAACCTGTGGTGATGATTTAAACACAAGTTTATCACCCACTACATTGAAGGCATTTGATGTACCAGTTTTTCCAGTTACCGGGTCTGTAACTGTTATAGTAACATTCTCTCCTGGTTTCGTAATAGTAATCTCTCCTGTAAAGCTTCCATTTACAAATGGACCAAGGGATACAGGAAGTATTGAACCAACCCCCAGAGAACATGTAACATCCACAGTTCCTGTAAAGGAAGTAAAGGTTGCCCCATCCTCATCCTGGGCAGTAATTGTTATCTCAAAAGGAACTCCCTTGGATTGATTTCCTATAGTTGATATCAAGAAATGATCCAGTCCTTTTGCCACGGAGAAGGTGTTGGATAGTGATTCCACTGACGGTGTAGTAAGAGTGACTTTGAGTTGAACGTCAGTTCCTGCTTCCCCGAGTTTCACATCACCTGTCCATACACCAGATGTAAAGGTTATGCTTGTGGGTTCTATAACTGTTGAATTAACAGCACTTAGAGTTGCTCCTCCGTTAAAATTGGTACATACATTTCCAAACTCATCCTTTGCAGTTATGGTCACCGTAAAAGGTATATCCACAGTTTGTGGTCCGATAGTTGTAAATTCAAATGTATGGACTGGACCTGGAAGCACAGTAAATAAGTTACTATCTCCCGTATGTCCATTCTTCTCAGCAGTTATCTTTATATTATCTCCTGCGCCAGTAAGCACAACCTCTCCAATCCATACACCACCACTAAAGTAACTGGTAACAGTTGGTGTAATTGTTCCAAGATTTACAGAAAGGTTTACCTGATCTGAGAAGTTAGGTATCGTATATCCAAGGGAATCTTTTGCGTACATCTTTATTGTGAAACTTTCTCCTGCCGTCTGAGGTGATGAGATTGTATCAAAGACAAAGTGGTCAAGTGCTCCATAAACAGAGAATATATTACTCATTCCCATTTTATGGGTTGAAGGATCTTCTGCAAAAATCTGAACAGAAGGATTCGGTGTATTGAGGGTTACTGCCCCTGTCCATCTTCCATCTGTAAATGCTGTTGTAGATGTAGGTGTTATTGTGCCTGGTCCAGTGGATGCTGATAAGTTTGCAACTCCATTCCAGATAGTTATAAGGGATCCAGCTATATCCCTCGCTGTAATTGTTATCTGGAAAGGAACACCAGCTGTTTGATTTGGAATCATCTCAAACTGGAAGTGATGAAGTACATTGGATGCACATGTGAATGGATCTGAGAGACTTGAAACAGAAAAAGCTGGTTTTTCAGCTTTTATTTTCATATTTGGAGACGGAGTATCAAGGATAACAGAAACAGTTATTTTACCAAGAGTAAATGTGGGTGTAGTGTATGTTGCTCCTCCATTTATATTTCCACTGCTTGCAGAAAGAATAGTATCGCATGTAGCCACACCCATAACTCCCCATGTATCTCCATCATCGTATGCACTTAATATATATCCATTTGGATCCTTTGCATAAATTGTTACATTAAAGGAATTATTTATTGTCTGTGGTCCAATGGGGTCAAAGTCAAAATGATCAAGAACAGGAGAAGCCACCGAGAATGGTTCTGAAGTTCCTGAAACACCGGGATTTGATGTATCATATACAGTTATAGTATGAATTCCAGGAGTGTTCATTGTGACACCACTCCAAGTAGTTGAACCATTATTAGCTAGCACAAAGGTATAATCTGGTGGAAGTACCGCCGCTCCATCTGTCGATGTGAAATGGATTGTTCCTGTATAGGTAGTTACAGTATTTCCCCACTGGTCAACTGCAGTAACTCTTAGAGCGTTTTCTGGATGCGCTCCTGGATTGAATACACATCCTGCAGTTTGAGGACCAATAGGTCTATATTCTCCAGTTACCAGATCTGGGTCATTTGAAGTAACTTCAAAATGATGAAGTGGCCCTGGAATTACATTAAATGTATTTGAAAGACCATACTTAGAAGCAAAATCTGCTCTAAGCTGTACATTTGTACCTGCTTTGTATAGAGTTACATAACCCTGCCACATCCCATTCTGGAAAGTTACACTTGTAGGCTCTATAACATAATTTGTTGGAACTGTAGCAGATAAACTCACTGTAGCAGAAAAATTTGGTATTACATTATCGAGATGATCCTTAGCATATATTTTTACCCAGAATTGAGTTCCTGCTGTTTGTGGAGATGCAACTGGATCAAAGGTGAAGTGATGAAGTCCAGCTGAAACAGAGAAGTGATTAGAATTACCGCTTTTACCCTCAGCTGTTGCTGTGATAAATACATCAGGAGTTGGTGTATCAATAGTTACATCTCCTTCAAAAACTCCGTTAGTCATAGTAACAGTGCCTGGAATAATATTTCCTACAGAAGAAGTTAAAGTAAGTGTTGTGTTTAAGTCATATATAAGATTGTGATCCATATCATGAGCTTCAATCCTTATGTGGAATGGAACTCCAGATGCCTGCGGTCCAATGGATGAAAAGTGGAAATGATCAAGTGGACCAAGAACTGAGAAAGCATTTGAGGCTCCAGTCATTCCACTTCCACCAGCATCAGTAGCTATAATCTGAACACTGGAGAAGGAGGCATTAACAGTTATGTAACCACTCCACTTTCCATTTACAAATGGCCCAACTGTTGAGGGTGAAACTGGACCAGCAGGGTTTAAGGTAAGATTCACATTTCCAAGGAAATTTGTAACAATATTTTCGTTCCCATCCCTTGCTGTAATTTCCACATAAAAAGCCTGACCCACCTTTTGAGGAGAGGGAATATATGAGAATGAGAAATGATTGAGTGTACCCTGAAGAGCAAATGTGTTTGATTCACCTGTTGCGCTTCCATAGGTTGCAATGAGTTTCACTGCAGTGGAAGGAGTATTCAGTGTGACACTCCCTGTCCATACTCCATTTACAAAGACTACAGGGGAAGGATTTGTAGAAACACCCATTGCTGGAGATGAAGATAATGTTACCTGCTCATTAAATGAGGTTACCGTCCTTCCTGCAGAATCTTTGGCGTATATTGTTACAGTGAATGGAACACCAGCAGTTTGAGGAGAAGGGATGGTAGTGAATTCAAAATGATCCACTGCAGAAGTAGATACAGCAAATACATTGGATTCTCCATATAAAGAATCGTAAGTGGTATTAGTAACAACATGGTCTGTATGTAATTCTGTTGCTCCAAAGCTTATAAGAGCTGTTCCTATATCAGAATCTCCAGATTGAACTACGGTTCCATATCTATAATTTCCAACATATGTTAATCTCTTATCTCCTACAGAAACAAGATTGTCTCCATCCACATCATCATATATATATTCTCCATTGTCATAAACACCATTGGAAACAATATTTTCTGCATGCTTTTCAGTCGCTGCAAAGGATATAAGCGCCAAAGCATCCACAGCATCAGAATCTGAAGCGTTTACAAGGGTGTTGGTTCCATAATTTCTTACGGGGGTAAGTCGTGTATCACCTGCATCTACTGTAGCATTTGCTGAATTATATATATATTCGCCATAATAATAGTTTGCATAAAGTTTTACACCAGAATCTGCATTAGATAAAGTTATATTTCCTGTCCATATGCCGTTTGTTAAGTTAATAATATTGGGTGTAACTGTTCCTCCTGAAGTAGAAACAAAAAGTTTGACATTACCACTCCAGGAAGCAACAATCCTTCCTGAACCATCCACAGCCTTAACTGTTATCTGGAAAGGGTTTCCAATGCTCTGATCAGGTATTGGATCAAAGACGAAACTTGCTGGATCTGGGTCAGAAACAGTAAATGTATTGGATGTTCCATTCCCAACAGTTAGCCCAGGATCAGAAGCAGTAATTGTCATAGTGTTACTTGCTGTATCCAAAGTTATATTTCCAGACCAGACGCCATTCAAGAATGGACCTACAGTTGATGGGGTGACGGTTCCCGCGGACGATGTCAGATCTGCATTAAATCCTATACCACTGAAGGATTGATTTACATTCCCAAAACTATCAACAACTTTTATTGTTACAGAGAACGGGTTACCTCTCGTCTGCGGACCAATGGGATCAAACTGAAAACTGCATGACGCTAGCGGTTCAGGTTGAACATTGAGGGTTAAACTTCCCTTGATTAAAGAATTTGAGGTATCTTCAACATATATGGTTTGAGGTCCTGCAGTACATAGAATTACTCCACCAACAAATGTATTAGTACCACCTGGAAGAGAAGAATCTGGGGGTAAAGATACGCTTGTATTTGGATCTGTCGTTGTAAAATGAACAGTCCCAAGATAGTTTGTTATTGTATTGTTATACTCATCCACTGCTGTGACAGTAATATCGAATGTGGCTCCTGCTGTAGGTGTTAGTGTTGATGCAGTAATATTAAAATGGTGGAGCGTGGAAAAACCTACAGTTATAGTAGCAGATGTAGAAGATACGGAGCTATCAGAGACAGTTATTGTTTGACTTCCTGCCGTCTTTAAAGTAACTCCATTTACAAAGGTGTGAATACCGTTATCGGCAGGAATAAATGTATAAGTTGATGGAGAGAAGACCGCTTGAGGGTCTGAAGATGTAAATATGACTGTTTGGTTATAATCTCCAACAGTATTGTTGTTTGCATCCTGTACTGTGACAGTAAATGTTATGGAATCACCAGCAGTTATATTTGTAGAAGATAAATCTATCTTAAAATGATCTGGCACTCCACCAGTTACCTGAAATCCCGATGATATCCCATTTATACTTGGAGTTCCTGTGTCTTGCGCAGTAATGGTTGCTGTATTCCAAGGAGTTGATATGTTTGAGCCTGAAAGAGTAATTTGAAAAGTTTTAACTCCAGCATCTGCTGCTACAAAGGTATATGGAAGAGCTGGTGTTGAGGCAGAAATGGTTAGTCCAACAGAAGAGTTTACTGTAAGATTTACAGTGCCTGTATATCCAGCATCAATAAGACCATTTGCATCAAGAGCTTTTATGGTTATATTAAATGGAACTCCAATTTTCGCAGTGGATGGAACTATAACCTGAAAATGTGTGGCGGGACCACCATACACCTTTGGCACCCATACAAATAAAAGGGATAAAATCACAATCGTAAGAAGGATTTCCCTTCCTTTTTTCATAATATAAACCTCCTTTTCATTTTCTAAATCCTCCTAACTTTCTTAACCTATTTTTACTCTTTATTTCACAAAAAATCAAGGATTTTACCCTCCTCTTGGATAAATTATAACAACTTTTCTCTCTTCTAAAAACCATTTTACATCTGATCCAAACGCTTCGGCAACGAATCTGATGGGAACAAATATTCTCCCTTCCTTTATTACTGGTTCTACATCCATTATATAAGCTTTGCCATTTAGGGAAGCTACATTAGAACCTGGAGAAACTTTTATGACGACTTTCTCTTCATTTGAGAAAGTTATGGTGGCAACTCTTACAACAGGATCCCACTCCACATCTGCTCCAAAACCTTCAGATATAAACCTTAGTGGCACCATCGTCCTGTCTTTGTATATAAATGGTGGATAATCGAGCACCTTTCTCATATCATTTACAAAGGCTTCTCTTTTTCCTATAAAGAGTTCTATCCTTACTTTAAGAATAAGTATAACAGCAACACTTTCTCGTGTAATGTTTCCTGCTTTATCTTTGACAACAAATTCTAAGGCATTCGTTCCGCTCCTCTCCAGTTTTACCTCTCCTGTAAACCTTCCATCCTCTCGCACTGTTATGGGCTTCCCGTTTACCTTAAGTTCCACTCCTGGCTCTGTCTTACCCTTTACCTCAATGACTTTTGTATGAACTGTAATCCAGGGTGCAGGATACTCAATCTCTATGTCTGGGGGAATTGTATCTCTTATAATTTTAACTCCCCTGAAAGTTCTATTCCCTGCAACATCAATCACAACAAAGGATATACTGTTTGTCCCTTCGTTAAGAGAGACATTTGCTTTAAAGAAACCACTTGAACCAATAGGAACTCTTTTACCCTGAATAAGAAGGACAGAAAGGGATTCTGAAATATTGCCTGTGATATCTATATTTTCTGTATTTACATACATTCCTTCTCTTATATTCAAATTCATTATAACAGGTGGCGTAGTATCCAATTTAAAAACAAGGCTCTTTGGTAGTTCTTCACTTCCAAGATGGTCTCTTGCAAAATAGTAAAGCACATGTACTCCCTCTGGAGGAGTAATTACGCCTGTATACTTATTCCACGCTTCCTTATCCCATCTATAGAAAATGTCAGGATTTTTATCATACTTTGATTTTGCTTTAAGCTCGATGATAGGTGTTGTTTTGTACCAGCCATTCATTCCATCTGGTGCTTCTGGTGAAACTGATATCTCTGTAGCAGGAGGAGGATAGACAAGGAAAGAAGGCATCAGCACCTCTTCTGTTTCCCTCGAAGTATATACCCATAGAGAATATTCTCCTTCTTCTCCTATCTTTATTCCTGCATCATTAAGTATAACAACTGTGACCTCTTCTTCTCTGGCTACAGGAATAGGTGTCTTAATAGTTAGTAAATTATTACTAATAGATACATTGGAGGTGAGGGTGATACCTTTAACCTTCACATATTCTTTGGGAATATAGGGGGGTAAATCTATTTCTTTAGAAAATCTAATATAGATGTATTCTCCTTCTCTCATTGAACCACCAGGACCTGTCTTAAACTTGATTTCAAAGGATAGATTTCTACCCACAGTAGGTGGTGTGACTTTTACAGAGACAGGGGTAATCTTTGATTCAGTAAGAGTATAAGAATTTGATAAGACCTCTGTGGGCTCTCTCTCTGTCCAGACTTTGAGTTTATAAGAACCAGGAATTCCCGGATTTTTTATACCTGCCTCCCTTGAAATAATTATAACAATTTCTTCTTCATCTCCAAAACTGGTTGGGGTTTTTATGGTGATCAATCTTTCAGTTTTATTAATTCCTGGAGATTTGTCTAATATTTCACCATTTATTGTTATCAGGTGCTTATCAATTGAATCTGGCAGTTTTGTATAAGGAGGAAACTTAATGTAAATTTTATCTCCCTCCTCAAGAGCTCCATGTTCCCCTGTGGTAAAGCTTATTCTGTATTCTGCCTCAACCTTTGTTACAGAGGGATTTACACTAACTAAAAGGTTTTTAATCATAGATTCAACAATCTTGTAGTAATAAGAAGTAACATAGGTGGGTTCCTTGCTTGTTGCAACACTTAAATAATAGTTCCCAGGCTCTGTAGGGTTCTTTATACCACATTGTTTCGTAAAAACTATCTCCACTTCCTCTTTTGGCTCAATATTCACGGGCAACTTTATTGTTACCTTTCTTCCTGAAGTTGAAACCTCATAAGCGTCAAAGCCATTTATCTTTACATCCTCTTCGCTTATTAAATCTGGAACATAAGTATCAGATGGGAATTTCACACTAATAATATCGAAATGCTCTCTAAGGCTTCCAGATGGTCCCGTTTTGAAAGTGATAGTGTACTCAGCTGTTGCGGTAACTACATTTGGGATAACTTCAACCTTCGGCCTTGATATGACAGACGAGTATATTACATATGGATATGAACTTACAACAGTTGGCTCCTTGGACGTAGAAACTCTTAATCTGTATGTACCTGAACGAGTTGGATTTGTAATCCCTGCTTCAAGAGGGAAAGTTACCACTATGTATGCCCCTCCTGAAAAGGTATAAGGAACTGTAATTCTTACCGTTCTTCCATAAACATAATGGGTAATTGCCGGATATCCATTGATTAAAACATCATAATACCAGATCCCTGAAGGAACATATGTGTTATATGGAAAAGTTATCTCTATCCAATCAACACCGCCAACAAGCCCTCCACCTGGACCAAGTGAAAATCTTATCTCGTATTCAGCAGGACTCCCGGCATATGGGGGATTAACATAAACCCTTGCAGGAGTAACATAACTCCTTACATAGACATCTGAAGCTCCCCAGATGGTGTAAGGTGGACCACTGGGAGGATAAAAGGCTTTCAACCTAAAATGTCCCCAGTCTGTTGCCTGAATTGTCACTTCATCTACATTATTGGCTGAGGTGGTAAAGACACCAGATCCTGTGGGCGGAGTATTAAGTTCAATTTCCCAATTGAATTTATCCTCCCACCCATATAAACCAAGCACACCTGTCCTTTTATTTCCAAACTGGTCGAAACTCTCTGCTATGAATGTTTTGGTCTCTCCTATTGACATATACCAAGGATGCGGATTTATTGTGATATTTGATATAAGGTCAGGAATGATTAAAATACTTCCACTCCTTGTTTCACTGGCTGATACTGAATTGTAATCAACCTTCACTGTTCCTGTCATGTTCCCGGCAAGAGTTGGGTTTTTTGCATTTGTTATATCAACAGTTACGCTTCCTGTCTCACCAGAATTCTGATCACTTGTGATATCAATAATGATAGTGTTTCCTGAATGAGATGAAGTGGAGACGGTGACACTCCCAAAAGAGGTTAAATTTATTGTAGAAGAGGAGAAATCAAATCCAGATGGAAACGTAATTGTTATTTTGTCTCCATTTTTTAGAAGATTTCCATTGTCATCAAAGTCTATTGTAACCTGCCAGTGGGCACCTGTGTTACCTGCGGTATCATCGCCCTGCGCATTCTGTCCACCAGGATTTACAGCAGTAAATGTCACACCTGTTAAAGCTCCCTCTACCCGCTTTACCCAAAAGCCTGAAGCGAGTAGTAAGATGATCAAAGTCATTATTATGATTTTCTTCATCTTTTTCACCTCCTAATTTTATAAACCAATCCTTCCAAATTTTAGATATAAAAGAAAATAAATTGTTTCTTTTGTTTTGAAATATTGTATAATGAAACCATGAGTGAAGAACTTGAAAAAAAGATTCTAAAGGGGTTCATTGCAGATAATTTTACAATATCCAGAGCTTTCTCTGAAGGGTTTAATCCAGATTATTTTGAAAATTCCAAGACGAAACTGATCCTATCGGCAGTTCTTGACATATATGAAGGAAGAGCAGAAATTGGTGTTATAGATTTTGAAACTGTAAAAAGGCAACTTGAAAAGAAGGGGCTGCTGGATAATGAAATACAGAAAACTCTTGACGAAATAGAAAAAATTGAACCACCACCCCTCGCGGTGATAATCTCATATATAGATATTTTAAAGATAAGACACGGAGAAAGAAAACTTATAGAAATTTCACTGGACATGAAAGATTTTGTAGAAAGGAGAGGACCACACAAAGCCGAAGACATTGCCCAATTTGCAGCAGAGACTGCAGAGAAATTACACGATATAGCAAGAGAGAGGCTTATTAAAAAACTTGTTCCATCTGTAAAACATATGGACACAATAATAAAGGAACTGGAAGGGAAAAGAATATTTCATGGTTATAGTATTGAACCCTTCTCTTCCCTTGATAAAACTTTGCTTGGTTTAAGACCTGGATTCTACTATGCCATTGCAGGTGCTCCAAGAAGAGGAAAAACCAACTTCCTCCTTCACCTTGCACTAAATATTATAAAAAATGATAGAATTCCTGTCCTTTTCTACTCCTGGGAACAAACAGCAAGGATCCTCTCACTGAGAATTCTCTCCCAGGAAGCCATGATAAACCCCGTAACTATACTCTCTGGAGACCTGAGTGAAGAGAATATAGAGAAACTCAAAAATTCCTATGAATTACTACAGGAATTAACATCCTTTCTATACATAGTGGAGGGAACGAGAAACGATACGCTGGAGAAAATAGAAGCCCATACTTACAATATTATGCAATCCCATAGAACAGATAAAGTTGTTTTATTTCTTGACTATATTCAAAAGATTCCAACAGAAAATTTGAATCTAACTCTTGAAGAAAAGGTCGACGAGATTTCAGGAAAAATAGCAATGCTTTCGCTAAAATTGAATTGTCCAATAGTTGCAGTGTCAGCCCTTGACAAGGAAGGTTGTAAACTTGATGAAGAGGGAATTGAGAGACCAACAATGTTTCACTCTACTGGCGGAGGAGACATAGAGTATGATTCAGATGTAGCAATAGTGCTTGTGAAAAACCACAAAGAAACCAAGGAACTTATGGAAAAATTTGACATCCTTGTGAAAAATAAAGAGCTTAAAGAAGAAGAGGTTCCGAAGGTTGATATAATTGATTTATATATTGATAAAAATAGGGATGCTCCAGAGGGAGTATCAAACATAATCCAGTACCTCTTCTTTATAGAATCCAACAAATTTATAGAAATTGGATACAAAGATTTAAGAGAGAAATACACATATAGAAAGATTGGAAACATTATAGAAAACTTAAAGAAAAT
>CBFDTJ010000009.1:0-35015 GCA_965612865.1 uncultured bacterium | reverse complement strand
AACCATGTTTACATTGGGATCTCTACTTGCTATCTTTAAGTTAATAGAGAGGAAGAAGAAATGAAGAAACTACTTGCAAATTTTCTCTTTTACCTTAAAAACTTTAAAAACTCCTCCAACCACACAATAAGAGCTTACAGAAGAGATATACTTGATTTTATTGATTTTTTAAAGAAAAATAATCTTAACTTTGATACAGTAAACAGAGATAACTTAAGAAAATTTTTGTTTGAATTAAGGGAAAGAAACTTAACAAGAAAAAGTATTGCAAGAAAAATATCTGGAATAAGAAGTTTCTTTAGATTTCTCACGAAAGAAGGTTACATAAAGAAAAATCCTTTTCTCATGGTGGAACTCCCGAGAGTAGAAAAGAAACTGCCTGTATTTCTTACAGAGGAAGAAATAGTGAAACTAATTAATGCTCCGGATTCTAAAACTCTATTGGGATTAAGGGATAAACTAATTATCCTCTTTCTTTACTCTACAGGTGTGAGGGTTTCTGAGCTTATATCAATAAAAGTTTCTCATCTTGATTTGAAGAGAGGGGAGGTAAAAGTCTTTGGTAAAGGTAAAAAAGAAAGGATTGTATTCTTACCTGAACAACTCTCGACTCTCCTGAAGGAGTATTTAAAAAGAAGGAGAAAGACAAACGGGTATCTATTCTTAAATAGGAATGGTAAGCCATTAACAGATAGAGGTATAAGACTTGTAATAAAAAAGTATTCTAAAAGAGTTGTTCCGGATAAGAATGTAACTCCCCATACTTTAAGACACACCTTTGCAACTCACCTTTTAACAGGAGGAGCAGATTTAAGGAGTGTTCAGGAATTGCTCGGACACTCAAAACTTTCTACCACACAGATATACACTCATCTTACCAAGGAGAATTTAAAAAGGATATATGAAAACTTCCATCCCCACTCAAAGAAAAAATAAACTAATTCTAATAAATTCAAACTCCCTCAATGTTTATAAAAATTTCGAAAAGGAAAGAGAGATTCTTAAGATGTGTAATGATGATACATTTGTACTACGTTTTTGGAGAAACAACTCGTGTGTTGTTATAGGCAAATTTCAAAAGGAGGAATATGAGGTAAATATAGACTATATTAAAAGTAAAAATATACCAATTATAAGAAGATTTACAGGTGGTGGAACAGTTTATCACGATGAAGGAACTCTAAATATAACTTTTTGCAAAAGTAAAAATTTTCATCTATTCTCAAAATATTTTCATGAAGAGGGAAAAGGAATCACAGAAATAATTCTGGAGAGCATAAAGAGCTTTGGTATAAATGCTCGCATTGGAGTAAGAAATTCCATCTTTGTGGGAGAAAAAAAGATACTGGGTTCTGCAATGGCTATTAAAGGAAATGCATTCCTTTATCATGCATCTATGCTTGTGAACACCGATATTAGCGTATTAAAGAATGTCATAAAATGGAAAGAAGACTATCCAAAAAACATAAGAAATGTTGTTAAAAGCGTAAGAAGTAAGGTCATAAATTTAACTGATTTAAAGTTTTTATCAATGGATGAACTGAAAAGTAGAATACTTGAAAATTTTATTCGCTATCTTAAAATTAGTTATGTTAAAGAAATAAATTAGGAGGGATTGAGCAATCATGATTAAAAAGAGAGAAATAATGGATTCCTGGAGGGAAATGAAGACAAGAGGTATAAAGAGGCTAAAAATTTCAAGAATCTCCCCAAAGGAATTGAGTGAAAGAAGGTCTAAAAATAGAATATGGCTCTCCTCCGTTATCTCTTTAATGGAAAACTTTCTCTCAAAATTAAATAAAAAAAACTTATACATCTCTTTCGTAGATTCTGACAGTGTTGTTCTTGAAGTACTACCCCGTAATAGTGGTGAAAATAATAGTGGTGAAAGAATTTTAAGAGAAGGTGTCATTGTAAAGAAAGATTTTTTTGGAACAACTGCTATAAACCTCTCAATTAGTCATGACACAGCTATAGAAGTAGTTGGAGAAGAACACTATTTAGATGAATTAAAAGAATGGGCATGTGCTGCAGCTCCAGTTCACAATTTAAAAGGAAGTATATACGGTGTAATCTCTCTTTCATCAAAGGTAAGTAATTACCCAGATTACGCATTAGCTGTAGTTTCTTCCCTTGCAGAAGCAGTAGAAAAGGAGGTTATGTGGAGAGAAACTACAGAAAATTTAAAGCTTTCGAAAAAATATCTTGATATTATAAGTGAAGGAATAAAGGATGGAGTTTTGTGTCTCGATGAGAACGCGAAAATTCTCTACATGAATGAAAGAGCTGCTGATATCTTACGTATAGATCCCAATAAAGCTATAGGTAAATTTGTAGGCGATGTAGTTGATTTTACTCCTGTTATTTTGTCGGTTTATAAAACTCATAAAGGTTATGTAGATAGAGAATTTATCATAAATAGTCCATCTATGGGGACCCTACATTTTATAAAAACGGCAGTCGTCGTAAGGAATGAAAATGGGAAATTTGTAGGTGTAGTTGACTTCTTTAGAGAAATAAGCAGGGTTAGGAAATTTGTAACATCTTATATAGGGGCAAAAGCAAAATTTAGATTTTCGGACATTGTGGGCAAGAGTAGCATGTTTAGAGAAGCCATAAGAATAGCAAAAATTGCATCAAAATCTAACTCCAATGTACTTATTCTTGGAGAAACGGGGACAGGTAAAGAAATGTTTGCACAAGCAATTCATTATGAGGGAATGAGGAGAAGGGGTCCATTTGTTGTTATAAACTGTGGCGCAATTCCAAGAGAACTTGCAGAAAGTGAATTCTTTGGATATGAACCTGGAAGCTTCACAGGAGCAGATAAAAATGGAAGACCTGGAAAATTTGAGCTTGCAGATGGAGGAACCGTTTTCCTTGATGAAATAGGAGAGATGCCTGTAGGTCTCCAGTCTAAACTCTTGCGAGTACTACAGGATAGAAGTGTAACAAGAATTGGAGGAGTTAGATCAATAGATGTAGATGTAAGAGTTATAGCTGCTTCCAATAGAGATTTAACTTCTGAGGTGGAGAAAGGAAACTTTAGAAAAGATCTCTACCATAGACTAAACGTTATTCAGATAAAGATACCTCCCTTGAGAGAGAGAAAAGAAGATATACCTCTCCTTGTAAAACATTTCGTAGGAAAGCTCTCTCAGAAACTTCAAAAGAGAAAAATAAAAATAGATGATTCATTTCTAAAACCGCTTTTAAAATATGACTTTCCTGGTAATGTAAGGGAGCTGGAGAATATAATCGAGAGAGCATTAAATATATGTGAGGGGGAGACACTTGACGAAAGATATCTACCTGAAGAAGTGCTTTCATCAAAAACAGATGTACAATCAATAGAAGAGGTAAAGAAAGCCACGCTCTTAAAGGCATTAAGAGAAACAAACTGGAATATTTCTAAAACAGCAAAGATATTACGAGTTTCAAGACCTACTGTGTATAGACTTATCTCTAAATGGAATATAAAGATTTAATGTAAATATTTTTTACACTAATAAGGCGGTATTTATCGTATCTCCTAACCTTTGTTAAATTATTTTACATATATTTGTAAAAATGACAAGAGTTTTTTCGTACACCTATGCTTCAAATACTTTCATAATCAAGTTTTTATCTATATTGGCACAAAATTTGCATACTTTAGAACAGAAAAGATCAAGGAGGTTTTCATGGAATATTCAAAGGACTTCCTACTAAATTTGTACAGAACAATGGTTCGAATAAGGAATTTTGAATTAAGGGCAGAGAAATTATTTTTAGAGGGTAAACTTCCGGGATTCATCCATTTATACATTGGAGAAGAAGCTATCGCTACAGGGGTAATGGCAAATTTAAGAAAAGATGACTATATCACAAGCACACATAGGGGACACGGACATATGATTGCCAAAGGTGGAGATATGAAAAGAATGATGGCTGAGCTTTATGGTAAACTTACAGGTTACTGCAAGGGAAAAGGTGGTTCCATGCATATAGCAAGCTTTGAGATAGGTGTTTTGGGTGCCAACGGAGTTGTCGGTGGTGGATTACCAATAGCTGTAGGTGCAGGACTGGGAATAAAAATCAAAAAAAGTGACCAAGTCGTTGTTGCATTTTTTGGAGAAGGAGCTTCAAATACGGGTGCATTTCATGAAAGTCTGAATTTCGCGTCTATTTATAAGCTTCCTGTTGTATTTATTAATGAAAATAACAGATTTGCCTCCACGGCAAGAGTAGAAGAAACAACATCTGTTGAGAATATCTCTGATAGAGCAGTAGGTTATGGAATACCGGGGGTTACTATTGATGGAAATAACGTTATAGCTGTGTATGAAACTGCTAAAGAGGCTATAAGAAGAGCAAGAGAAGGTGGAGGTCCTTCTCTGATTGAGGCAAAAACCTATAGGCTGAAAGGACACTTTGTTGGAGACCCTGAATTGTATAGAAAGAAAGAAGAAATAGAAAAATTCTTATCCAAAGAACCCATAGGAAGGTTCGAAAAGAAACTCTTTGAAATGAAGATTCTAAATAAAAATCTAAGAGACTCTATATGGAGTGAATCTGAAAAAGAGATAGATGAAGCAGTAAAGTTTGCTGAAGAAAGTCCTATGCCAAAACCAGAGGATGCACTAACAGATCTATTTGTTGATGATACTGGCTATGATTATTAATGGAGGTAAGGAATGAGAGAGATAACTTTCTCAGAAGCATTGGGTGAAGCAATTCTTGAGGAAATGGAGAGGGATCCTACCATATTCACTTATGGAGAGGATATTGCAAAACAGGGAGGTATATTTGGTGCCTATAAATCACTTTTAGGTAAGTTTCCTGACAGAATATTTGATACGCCAATATCTGAAGAAGCAATTTACGGTTCAGCGTTGGGTGCTGCCCTCGTAGGGATGCGTCCTGTAGTTGAATTTCACTTTGCAGACTTCCTCTTTACGGGAATACAATCAATAACTTTGCAGATTGAGAAGATAAGATACATGACAGGGGGGCAGGGAAAACTTCACCTTGTTTTAAGAGGTCCTGATGGTGTAGCTCAATCAGCAGCAGCTCAGCATTCAGAATCGATAGAGACAATATTCATGCATGTGCCAGGAATAAAAATTATAATCCCCTCCACACCCTATGATATGAAAGGTTTAATGAAAACTGCATTAAGAAGTGATGACCCCGTTATATGTTTTGAGCACAAGAGACTTTATAAAATAAAAGGTCCAGTTCCAGAGGAAGAATATTTAATTCCATTTGGAGTTGCTGATATTAAAAGAGAGGGAAAGGATGTAACAGTTGTTGCTATGTCAAGAATGGTGCATGAATCATTAAGGGCAGCTAATGAATTGGAAAAGGAAGGAATAAGTGTTGAGATGATCGATTTAAGAACTTTGGTTCCTTGGGATAAAAAGAGAGTTATTGAATCTGTAAAGAAAACAAATCACCTTGTGGTTGCCCATGAAACCTGGAAGAGAGCTGGGTGGGGAGCAGAAATTGCCAGTGTAGTTCAGGAGGAAGCTTTTGATTATCTGGATGCACCCATCTTGAGGGTTGGTGAAAAGAATGTTCCCATGCCATTCAGTCCACCACTTGAGGAATTTGTCACACCAGATTATAAAGATGTAATTAAAGCTATCAAAAAAGTTTTGGAGTAAACAATGTATGAAGTAAGAATGCCAAAATTTGGTTTAACAATGGAAACGGGCTTTATAGAAAAGTGGTTTAAAAGTGAAGGTGAAAAAGTCAAGAAGGGTGAACCATTACTTGAGGTTTCCTCAGAAAAGATAACAAATGAGGTAGCTTCACCAGTTAGTGGAACTATCAAAAAAATAATGGGAGAAGAAGGAAAAGAGTATAAAGTTGGAGAGGTTATAGCCTTAATTGAAGAGGAAGGAGAAAAAGAGGAAAAGAAAGAACCAGTACCTCCAAAGAGGAGAGAGGAACGGATAAAAATATCTCCTCTTGCAAGGAGAATAGCTAAGGAGATGAATATTGATCTATCAAAGGTTAAAGGAAGTGGTCCTGGAGGAAGAATAGTTAAAAGGGATCTCTTGCCGTTCCTCTCCGCCTCCACCTCCTTGAGGGAAGTAACAATAGAGAAACTCTCAGGCTTAAGAAAAGTCATCTCTGAGAGGCTTTCAAAATCTTTTCATACAGCAGTAACAGTAACAAACATCTTAGAGGTTGATTTCACTGAATTTATAAAAAAAGTTAATGAAACGAATGTTAGCATCACATCTGGATTGATATTTGTTGTTTCAAGCACTTTGAAGAAATTTAAAAAA
The DNA here is from genome assembly GCA_965612865.1 of uncultured bacterium. Lineage (GTDB taxonomy): Bacteria > Caldisericota > Caldisericia > B22-G15 > B22-G15 > B22-G15. Next base: position 28,737 of record CBFDTJ010000009.1, on the reverse strand, counting down.
TTCAATGCACACTTTGATGGTGACAAGTTGAAGATTTACACCCATGTAAATATTGGAGTTGCTGTTGATACAGAGAGAGGTCTTATTGTTCCAGTCATAAAAAATGTTGATTCTTTATCGCTTCAAGAAATAAACAATGAGCTTAAAGAAATTGCATCTAAAGCGAGAAGCGGAGTTTTAAAACCAGAAGAAATAAGGGATTCTACATTCACAATAACCAATCTTGGAATGATGGCAACAGATATATTTACTCCTGTTATAAATCCACCAGAAGTTGCAATTTTAGGAATTGGCAGGATCAAAAAAGGAATTAAAATCTTTGACAACAATACACTCTTCATAAGAGATATGGGTTATATCTCTCTATCTTATGATCATAGGGTTATAGATGGTGCTGATGCAGCAAAGTTTTTAAAGGAATTAGCTAACTTAATTGAAAACCCTGAAATTTGAATTGGAAAAGGAGGTGAGAAAATATTACATTTTTAAAAAAATAAAACTTTTAGAGAGGAGGTTAAATCATGAAAAAAATCGTAAGTCTTATCTTAATTGTATCCCTTCTGGTAGTTTTGGGCTTCTCCACTTATTCCTGTAAACCGAAAGAGGAGAAACCCACATGGACACCAAAAGAGGAATATAAACTAAGTGTAGTAGTTGGTCCTACCTTCTGGTGGGGTCTGGGTGCGCAAAAATTTGCTGATGATGTTAAAGAGAAAACGGATGGAAAAGTAAATATAAAAGTTTACTATGGTGGACAGCTCTTTGCAGGTAAGCAAACAAATGAGTTTCAGCTTATGGCATCTGGAGCAATAGACTTTGCATGGGGTTCCACAATTAACTGGTCTCCTGTGATAAAGGAGATGAATGTGTTCTCCCTACCATTCTTTATAAACACATTTGAAAACCTTGACAAGATGGAGTATGGAGAGACGGGGAAAATAATCTTTAAAAAGATGGAAGAGAAGGGTGTAGTTGGCTTAGCATGGGCTGAGAATGGATTTAGAGAGCTAACAAATAGCAAGAGAGAAATAAGGAGACCAGAGGATTTGAAAGGGTTGAAGATTAGAGTTGTCGGTTCTCCAATATTCCTTGATATCTTCAGACAGTTAGGTGCTGATCCAACCAATATGAACTGGGCAGATGCAGTAACTGCTTTCCAGCAAGGAACTGTTGATGGTCAGGAGAATCCAGTTGGAGTTCTCATACCTGTCAAAATATGGCAATACCATAAGTATGCAACCTTCTGGAACTACCTCGTTGATCCAGTTATTGTTGGAGTAAACAAGAAGATATGGGATGAGTTTCCAGATGATATAAAGAAGGCAATAAAAGAAGCTGCAGAGGAGGCAGCTGAGTATGAAAAGGCTCTATGCCGTGCTGGACTTGATGGAGATAAGTCCATAAATATTCTCAAGGAAAAGTTTGGAGTTACTCCAGAAGTTGCAGATCCTGTAAAGTACTTGGAAGATAATGGCATGAAGGTTACCTTCCTAACAGATGAGGAAAGAGAGGCATTTATAGAGGCAACAAAACCAGTATTTGATGAATGGGTAGATAAGATTGGAAAAGAAGTTGTTGAGGCAGCAAAGAGAGATATGGGTAAGTAAGTTAAAGGGGGAGTTTCTCCCCCTTTTTCTGTTTTAAAGGAAGGTGAGAAAAAATGGAAGGAAAGAAGAAACTTAAGATAGAGGAATTGTTGGTTGCCATAATGGTCTTTGTCATGGCAACAATTGCTTTTATAAATGTTTTAAGTAGATACATTTTTCACTTTTCATTTGCATTTACTGAGGAGATAGAGGTCAATTTATTCATATGGGTCACTGTGATAGGTATTGCAATAGCATTTGAAAGAGGGTCTCACCTTGGAATGGTTACTTTGTACAAAAAATTACCGAAGAGAATTAGAAAAGGTGTAGCCATAATTTCTGGACTTTTATCAACCATTCTATTTCTCCTTGTCAATATATATGCAATTAAGGAGATATATCAAGATATAACTCTGTTTCATGCAACAAGTGAAGCATTGGGTATCCCATTCTGGGTATACACAATTGGAATTCCTATCTTTTCTGTCTTTATATTTATAAGAATTTTTCAATCTACTTTAAGAGAGATAAAGAATATAGATAAGGGAGGGAAGTAATGGCCATCCTTTTATTATTTGGAGTTTTTTTCTTACTTTTGATATTTGGTGTACCAATTGGGACTTCAATTGGAATAGCTGCAGTTCTTGCCATATGGAAGTACCATCTTGGACTTGATATGCTCTCAAGAAACTTCGCAGCAGGAATAGCCAAATTCCCACTTATAGCCATCCCTTTCTTTGTTCTCGCCGGTATCATTATGGAGAAGGCAAAGCTTGCAAAAAAGATTGCAGATCTTGCAACATTAATTGTTGGTAAAGCTACAGGTGGCCTTGCAATAGCAGCTATAGTAACTGCAATGTTCTGGGGTGCTGTATCTGGTTCAGGACCAGCAACTACTGCTGCTATTGGACTCATACTAATAACACCTATGGTTGCTCAGGGTTACAGTTCATACTTTGCTGCAACAACCATAGCTGCAGCCAGTGGACTTGCAATTGTTATTCCACCAAGTATAGCATTCATAATATATGGTAATGTTACTGGTGTATCTGTGGGTGCTCTATTCCTTGGCGGTATCATCCCGGGTATAATTATAGGACTATCTCTCATAGGAGGCGCCTATTATGTTTCGAAGAAGAGAAATTATCACGGTACAACAAGAAGAGGCAGCCTCAAGGAAATTCTTATTGCACTAAAGGATGCTTTTTGGGCATTACTTGCACCTGTGATTATACTTGGTGGAATCTATGCAGGTGTTGCTACACCTACAGAGGCAGCAGTAATTGCTGTATTTTATAGTTTATTTGTGGGATTCTTTGTATATAAAACTCTTGACTTAAAATCACTTTATGAAGCACTCGTTAATACTGCTGTTACCTCCTCTGTTGTAATGTTTGTTGTAACATTTGCTGGTATATTCTCATGGGCAGCAGCTACCTTAGGTGTTATAGACACCTCCGCAAGATTTATTGTGTCAGTCTCAAAATCTCCTATAGTTGTATTGCTTCTTACAGACCTCGTTGTCATTATCGCAGGTATGTTCCTTGATGCGATTTCAATAACCTATGTCTTCATGCCTATATTGATGCCTGTTCTTGCACACTTCCACATAGATCCTCTCTTCTTTGGAGTGATATTTGTAGTTGCCCTTGCCATTGGCCAGATCACACCACCTGTAGCTGTAAATCTCTATGTTGCAGCAAATTTGATAAAAAGTAGCCTTGATAGACTCTCTCGAGAAGTATGGATTTTTGTTATTGCCGCAGTTGTTGGTCTAATTATACTCACATTCTTCCCTCAGCTAAGCTTATGGATACCTGTTAAAGCTGGTCTTTATACTCCGTAAAGTTAAGCTTCTTTAAATGCATTTGAGTTGATGCCAGAAAGTAGCTGAGTTATTCTTTCCTTCAGTTTTTCTATTCCATAGCCCTTTAGAGCTGACACAAAGACTCCCTCTGGATCTCCACTTTTTAGTTTCTCTATTTGGAATCCTTCTAAAAGGTCAATTTTGTTATAGACAATTATTATGGGTATATCTCTTATTAAAATTTCTCTAAGAATTTTCCTTACAGTTTCTATATGTTTCCTATAAGATATATTTGATGCATCCACTGTAAGAAGTATCAAATCAGAATCGTTAATCTCTTCAAGCGTAGATCTAAAAGAGGAAATGAGAATGGGTGGAAGTTTCTGGATAAAACCAACGGTATCGACAAAAATTATTTCCTTCCCAAGACCTTTAAGATATGACTTCCTTACAAGGGTATCAAGGGTAGCAAAGAGCATATTCTCCGTATATGCCTTCTCTGAAGTAATTGCGTTGAAAAGAGTGGTCTTTCCTGCATTGGTATAACCAACTATTGACACTATAGGAATACCACTTCTGTTTCTTAATTTCCTCCTTGTAATTCTTCTTTTCTTTATCAAAGTAAGTTGTTTTTCCAGTTGTTTTATCTTTTTCTCCACAGTTCTTCTCTTCAATTCTCTATACTTTTCTCCAGGACCACCCCTTATTCCAACAATTCCCATCTGTTGATCAAGGCTTCTCCCTATACCAACAATGGCTGGAAGTTCCATCTTGAGCCTTGCAAGCTCCACCTGGATTTTAGCTTCTCTTGTTTTTGCTCTCTTCTCAAAAATTTCAATTATTACATGGGGTCTGTCAAGAACAAATAGGTTAGTTAAATTCGCTATGTTTCTTATTTGAGAATAGGAAAGTTTTTCATCAAAAATAAGATATTCTGCCCCCTTATCCTTTGCCAGACTGGAAATCTCCATGAGTGCCCCCTTACCGATAAAATAAGCAGGGTTGATCTCTCTAAGTCTTTTTAAAGTTTTAAATACCACCTCTATACCCAGGGTCCTTACAAGAAGATCAAGTTCTTCCAGAGTTTCCTCTGGTAAGAACTGGCTGAACTTTCCAGTTATCGTTCCTATAAGTACAGCTTTTTTCTTTTTCTTGCTTACCAGAGAAGTAGGTATATTAGCCATGTTAAAATCGGACTTATAATCTTTCCTATCACTCCAAAGAAGAGAAGTATAACAAGAATAATCATCCCGTACATATCAATCTTTGGATTCATAAGAACATCCTGTGGGTACTTCAAAAATATTCCATATAAAATCTTTGATCCGTCGAGAGGTGGAATGGGTATCAGGTTAAATATTGCAAGAACAGAGTTTATTATTACCATATACCTTGTAAAAAATTCCAGATACGAAGAAGAAAATGCTGGAAATGGAAAAACAAGAAATCTATAGATTAAAGCAAATACTAAAGCAAGGAGAAGATTTGATAGAGGTCCAGCAAGGGAAACCAGAATAAGCCCCTTTCTAAGATTTCTAAATCTTAAAAAGTTAACTGGAACTGGCTTAGCCCATCCAAATGTAAAAGTAAAGTTGGATGTTATAAGAAGTAGTATTGGAACAAGAATTGTGCCTATAGGATCAATGTGTTTCAGTGGATCCAGGGTTAATCTCCCACTTCTCTTTGGAGTTTCATCACCCAATTTATATGCAGCCCATCCATGTGCATATTCATGAATAATAACTGCAATGATTATGGTAGGTAAAATGAATAGAAGCTCAAGTAGTTTTTTCAAAAACATGCCTTTCTCCTTTCTCTAACAAAGTTTTTACAAAATTAAGTTCGTCCTTTTTAGTTTTTAATTTACCTTCTATTACATATCTTCTTACTATCCTTAAAATTCTACTAAACTCTGGGGATGGTTTCATTCCAAGTTTCAATAAATCCTTTCCCCCGATATGAAGCTTTCGTTTCCTTAACTCAAACAGGTATTTTTCAATTTTATTCTTTATCTCTTTATCTCCTTTAGCATAAAGATAAACTATCTCCTCTAAAGTAAGGGGTTCGAGGATTCTATAAATGGAATAGGCCTCTTCAGTCTCCTTAAGTTCATTCTGTTTATCAGAATAGTAAGACTCTTTATTTATAAAATTCTCTTTCATACACCATCTCTTTATAACCTCTTTCCTTTCAAAATCATTGAGTTCAGAAATTAAAAGGAAAAGTATAATCTTATCTCTTTCAAAAAGAACTACCTCCCTCTCCATTTTTCTCATCAACTTTTCAGCCTCTTTAATTAATTTTTCTGTCCTCTCAGTGTATTTAAGCTTTCTATGAATGCACTTGAAGCCGTCAAGGGATTTAAGTATTCTTAAAGCTGGAATAGTTATAGTTTTATCTCTTAATATGGTGAAAAATTCTTCTTTCATTCTTGTATTTCTTGAGTCTGTAAAGAGTCCTGTTTTCATTGTATTTCTCATCAAATCTATCGTATCATCCTCTATAACAAAGCCGAGTTTTGTGGCATATCTAATTGCCCTCAATATCCTTGTAGGATCTTCTATAAAGCTAAAATTGTGGAGCACCTTTATCTTTCTTTCCTTTAAATCTTTTATCCCACCAAACAAATCTATTAGAAGACCGAATTCATTAGGATTTAAAGATATCGCCAGAGTATTTATTGTAAAATCCCTTCTTGCAAGATCCTCCTTTAAACTTGCCCACTCTATTTTTGGAAGAGCAGCTGGCTCCTTATAGTATTCTCTCCTTGAAGAAGCTATATCAATCTTTACTTCATCATCAAATACAACCTTTGCAGTCTTAAAATCTGGATGTATAAATATCTTTGCTTTAAATTCTTCCTTTATCTTTCTTGCAAGAATTATGGCATCTCCTTCCACTACTATATCTATATCCTCTACCTTTCTCTTTAAAAGCAAGTCTCTTACAAAGCCACCTACAAGATAAGCTTTCATATTAAGACCTTCAGCAATTTTACCTATCTCCTTAAATCTTTTTGCTATTCTTGAGGGTACATTTCTTTCCAATAGATCAATTATATAATCCCTCTCTACTGGAAAGATAACTTTGTTTATTTCAGGATATATAGCTCTTAATATATCACTTCTTGCAATTATTCCTACTATCTTTCCCTTAACCACAACAGGAATCCTGCCAACATTTCCCTCAATCATTATCTTTTCAATTTCTTCAAGAGGAGTCTCGGGAGATACAATAACTATACTCTTTTTCATAAAGTCTTTTACTTTAAGGTTTGTAAGCCCATGAAGTTCCATCCTTTCAAGATCCTTTCTTAAAAGTATTCCTGTAATCTTTTCTTTTTTAACCACCGGAAGAGCAGAAAACCCGTATCTTAACATAATCTTTCTTGCTTCATCAAGAGTACTCTTCTCGCTTACAGTCTTTACCGGGGAACTCATTATATCCTTAGCAAGAATTCTCTTTGAAGTGTTCTCCTCCACCAATTTAACTATCTTATCAGTCAAGATCTCGTCTTCCTTAATCTCAAAATTTGCAGAGGAGGCTGTCTTATGTCCTGCCCCTCCATAAGGAGCAAGTATTTTTCTTACATCCACTTCAACAGTTTTACTCCTCGCTATTATAACCGCTCTCTTTTTTTCTATGGATTTCAAAATTATGAACACTGCACTGAGATCAAAAAGCTCAAGAAGTTTATGAGTTAAAAAACCCATCCCTTCAACATACTCTTCCAGCACAACCTCTGAAATCCCAACTCTATAACCATTTATGGTTTTTATCTTAAGAGCAAACAGGAGTTTTTCAAATGCCTTTTTCTGTATAACATTCATATATGTCATTGCATACTTGGAAACCATTGTTAGATCAACACCAAAGTTGAATAGATAGCTTAAAGCCTCCATATCATATTTTTTAGTCGTTAAGAATGTAAGATTCCCTGTATCTTCATATATTCCAAGGGCACCAAGACTTGCCTCAATGGAATTTAATTCTATCCTCTTGTTCTTAAGCATATGAGCAATTATTGAGGTTGTAGCTCCAACTATCTTTATTATCTTTTTAGCTTGAGGTAAAGCAGTTGAATCTAGTTCATGATGGTCTATCACCACAACTTTTGGAAAATTTTTAACAAAATCACCTATTGATCCGAGTCTGTCCGGGTACTGAGTATCAACTACAATAATCTTATCTATCTTTTCCAAATCTATCTTTTTCTTTGGCTTTATGTTATCAAATAATGTTCCGTATATTGAGAAAAAGGAATAAACAGGTGAAGATAATGTAGGTAGTAAAAGTACAGAATCTGGAAATATTTTTCCAGCAAGAACAAGGGATGCTAATGCATCAAAATCCGCTGATCTGTGTGTAACAATTAAATTCATCAATTAAATTATACATTTCCTTTCACTTCTCTTCAATCTTTATCTTTAATTCCTTGAGTTGTTCCTCCTGAACATCGCTGGGTGCCGACGTCAGAGGGCATATGGCTTTCTGTGTTTTTGGAAAAGGAATCACATCTCGTAAACTGGAAGCTCCTGAAAGGAGCATGACTAACCTATCAAGCCCGAGAGCAATACCACCATGAGGAGGAGCACCATATCTTAAGGCACGAAGGAAAAACTCAAATCTATTCTCTACCTCCTCATCAGAGTAACCCAAAAGATTGAATATCTTCTTCTGTAAATTCATATCATGAATTCTTATACTTCCACCACCAATTTCATAGCCATTTATGACAAAATCGTAGGCACGGGAATAAACTTTTCCAGGATCTTTATCCAGTAACTCAACAGTTTCAGGAGAAGGGGAAGTAAAGGGATGGTGTTTTGAATCCCATCTTTTCTCCTCTTCATTCCATTCAAAGAGAGGGAAATTTGTCACCCATAGAAGCTCAAATTTTTCCTTTTCTATCATGCCAAAAAGCTCTCCAAGATATAATCTTACCTTCCCAAGTAATTCCAGAAACTCATTGTCCCTTCCTGCAAACAATAGAATAGTATCACCTTCACTGGCTAAATTTCTAAGTTTGTTCCTTTGCTCCTCATTTATAAACTTTGTGAGAATTGAAGGAACTTTATCAGAGATGGAATAACCTATCACACCAGATAGTCCAATGTCTTTAATTTTTTCCTCTATCTCCTTTAACTCTTTTCTTGATAGAAGTCTATTTTTTATTACAAACCCTTTGATTCTTCCACCTTCTTTTATTATATTTTTAAACAACTTAAAATCTGAATCTAAAAAAATATCTGTAAAATCAGTTATAGGAAGTGAGAATCTCAGATCAGGTTTATCTGAGCCATACTTCTCCATCGCTTCAGAATAAGATATTCTCCTTAAAGGAATCGGAATACTAATATTCAATGTTTCTTCAAAAACTTTTTTGATCATTCTTTCAACTACATCCATAATGTCATCTTCGGAGATAAAGGACATCTCTATGTCAATTTGTGTAAACTCTGGTTGTCTATCTGCTCTTAAATCTTCATCTCTAAAGCACTTTGCAATCTGGAAGTATCTGTCTATACCTGAAATCATGAGTATCTGTTTGAAGAGCTGAGGAGATTGGGGAAGAGCATAGAATTTTCCAGGATATATTCTTGAAGGAACAAGAAAATCTCTTGCTCCTTCAGGAGTACTCTTGGTGAGTATAGGCGTTTCCACCTCCCAGAATCCCTCACTTATTAGAAAATTCCTCACAACATTTGTGGCTTTTGATCTAATATATATGTTTCTCTTCATAAATTCTCTTCTTATATCAAGATATCTATACTTAAGTCTTAAAAGCTCATTTATTTCACTCCTCGAATCAATTTCAAATGGAAGCGCTTCTGATCTATTCAACACTTCCATCTCTTCAGCAACAACTTCTACCTCACCTGTGGGAATTTTATCATTTATGTTTTCTTTTGGTCTTTCCCTGACAGTTCCAACAACTTTAAGAACCCACTCCACACCGACTCCTTTGATTCTTTTGTGAAGATCCTTATCCTTTTCTGGATCAAAAACTATTTGAACAAAACCAGCTCTATCTCTTAATTCAATAAAAGTCAAACCGCCAAGGTCTCTTATATTCTTTACCCATCCAAAAAGTGTTAGTCTTTTACCAACGTCACTTTTATTTACTTCACCGCAATACTTACTTCTTTCCATTCCTCTCCTCCAATTGTTTAATTCTTTCCTTGATATCTGTGAGAGAAATCTCCTCCTGAACTTTTCTTGATAAATCCTTCAAGATTACATTTCCTCTTTCTCTTTCTTCTCCACCCACTATTATTAGATAAGATGCATTTCTCTTTACTGCATCAGTAACACCGGATTTTAGTTTTTTAGGTTTATAGGGAATAAATACACTGCTTCCTTCTTCTCCTAAATCCATATATAACTTGAATGCATCTATATAATCTGCTTCAGAAATGGGAAGTATATAAATTGTTTTTCTTTCTCTGTAAGGCAAATTTCCAGTTTTCTCAAGAAGAATCATTAATCTCTCTATCCCCATGGCAAATCCAACACCAGGTGTTTTCTTACCTCCCATACTTTCAGAAAGATCGTCGTATCTACCACCACCAAGAACTGCATTCTGAGCTCCCAAATCACCTGATTGAATTTCAAATACAGTTCTTGTATAGTAGTCAAGCCCTCTTACAAGCCTATTGTCAATCTCATACTTAACACCGAGAATATCAAGGAGTTCAAGAACTTTCTCAAAATGCTCCCTGCATTCATCACACAGAAAATCTATAATTCTTGGGGCATTTTCTGTTTCTCTTTTACATGATTCCTTTTTGCAATCAAGAATTCTTAGAGGATTGGAATAAAATCTTCTCTTACAATCATCACATAGCTTCTCATACCTTGGCTTTAGATACTCTTTCAGGGCCTCTCTATATTTCGGTCTACATTTTTTACATCCAATGCTGTTTATCTTTACGCTCAGGTTTTTAAGTCCAAGTTTCTTTAAAATGATAAGAGCCAAATTTATGACTTCCACATCAAGATATGGACTCTCATCACCTAAAGCCTCAATTCCAAAATGGAAAAACTGCCTTTGTCTTCCCATTTGAGGTCTCTCATACCTGAACATTGGTCCAAAATAGTAGAGTTTCACAGGTTGCGGAAGAGATTTCATACCATGCTCAATATACGCCCTCACCACAGGTGCTGTGCCCTCAGGTCTTAAGGAAAGATCTCTTCCTCCTTTATCTTTAAATGTGTACATTTCTTTCTCCACAATATCAGTATTCTCTCCAACACTTCTTTCAAAAATTTCTCTATGTTCGAAAACCGGGGTTATAATCTCTCTATAACCAAAATTTTCAACAGTTTCTCTTATGAAGGAAATTACAATATACAGTGCCTCTGTTTTGCCTGGAAGGATATCAGGACATCCCTTTGGACCCTTTATCATTTCTTAATCACCTTCAAAAACCTTCTCTTCCCAACTTTTATAATCATGCCATTCTTTACATCTATCATAATCTCTTCAGGTTTCACCTTCTTTCCATCAATAGATATACCCCCCTGCAAAATTAATCTTCTTGCTTCACTTTTTGAAGATACAAGATTTTGATCCTTTAAGAGCTCCACAAGATTGATCTTGTCCTCTACAATTTCAACAGTGGGAATATCTTCTGGTATCTCCTTTTTACTGAAAACTTTTATAAAACTATCTCTTGCTCTTTTGGCATCCTCTTTTGAATGAAATCTTGAAACAATCTCTTCAGCCAGAAGAAGCTTAAAATCTCTGGGATTTTCTCCTTTCTCCATTCTTTCTTTAAATTCTTCAATCTCGTCTGGATCTCTATCTGTAAGAAGCTCAAAATACTCAATTATAAGGTGGTCTGGAATACTCATAACTTTTCCAAACATCTCCTCTGGAGCATCATTTATTCCAATGTAATTTCCAAGACTCTTCCCCATTCTCTTTTCTCCATCAATTCCTCTAAGTATTGGCATAAGAATTGCAATCTGAGGTTCCTGACCCACATCTCTCTGAAGGTCTCTACCAAACAGGAGATTAAATTTTTGATCGCTTCCTCCTAACTCAACATCTGCCTTTATTACTACTGAATCATATGCTTGCATGACAGGATATAGAAACTCATGTAGATATATGGGAACTCCCTTTTTATACCTGTTAAAAAAATCATCTCTTTCAAGTATCCTTGCTATTGTAAAATGGGAGGCAAGTTCCACAATCTCTCTCATTTTTAAAGGAAGAAGCCACTCACCATTGTATCGTATCTCTGTCTTTTCTTTATCCAGAATTTTAAACGCCTGCTTGCTATAATATCTAGCATTCCTTTCAATTTGTTCTGGAGTAAGACCACTTCTTGCCTTATCTCTACCAGATGGATCACCTATTATTGCAGTTCCACTTCCTATAATAAGTACCACATGATGACCAAGTCTTTGAAAATCTCTCAATTTATTCAAAACTACAGTGTGTCCAAGATGTATATCTGGAGCAGTAGGATCAACACCAAGTTTTACAACAAGAGGTTTACCTCTTTTTAATTTCTCTACAAGCTCCTCTTCGTTGATTATCTCTAAGGTTCCCTTTTTAATTATCTTTAACTGTTCTGTAATATCAAACATAATACTCTCCTTGGAAAGGAATTTACAATATTTTACTATATTTTATTAAATAAAAAAACCTGAAATGGAATTTGTATAAGTTTCTATAATCTTAAATCGCCAAGATTCTCCAGAGTTGGATTGTCCCAGTAATCCTGTTTCTTAAGTATATCGTATTCCCTTTTTAATAAATCGGCATGATATTTTTCTACTTTTATAAGCTCATTTATGTACTTTTTATCTTCTTCGTCAACAGTTTTTTCAAGCATTTTCGTGTAATGCTCTATTGCCTTTATCTCAGATTGAAGAGCTATCTTCACTATATCTAAAGATTTAACTTTATCCCAATCTTTCTCTTCAACAATATTAAATTCTGGATTTACATTAAACTTATCTTCAGGTGTAAAGCTTTCTTCAAAAAGTTTTCTGTACATTTTAATGAGCTTTCTCTCATGGGACTCCTCTTCTCTGGAAAGTTTATCCAGTTTTTTCTTTGCAATCTTATTCTTTACTGAATCAGAGATTTTTTTATAAAACCTCATTGCATCATGTTCAGCCTGAATTGCATCCTCCAATAATTTTTTCATTTTACACCTCCTTAATTAATTATATCAAGGTAAAAATATATATCTATTTTGAAAAAATTTTAATTTTATGTGATATAATATCCCTTGAGGAGATCGGAGAGTGCGAGAACCTTTTTTGAGATTTTTAAAAGGAGGTAAGCTAAAATGACCGCACTTTTAGCAATTATTGGAGGGGCTATTTACATCATAGGTTACATGGTCTATGGTAGAAGATTGGAGAAGGAAGTAGTAAAGGCAGATCCTAACAGACCAACCCCTGCTGTAAAATTAAGGGATAATGTAGATTACATGCCTGCAAATAAGTTCGTTCTATATGGACATCATTTCGCTTCTATTGCCGGGGCTGGTCCAATAGTAGGACCTGCGCTTGCCATGGTTTGGGGGTGGTTACCAAGTATTCTCTGGATTTGGTTTGGTAACCTTTTTATTGGTAGTGTTCATGACTATCTTGCTTTAATGGCTTCGGTAAGATATGATGGTAAATCGGTTCAGTGGATTTCTGGTAAGCTTATGACACCAAAGACCAAGTATGCTTTTGAGCTCTTTGTATATTTTGCACTTCTTCTTGTTATAGCAGCGTTTATGAACGTTTTCGCCGGTCTTGCATCATCCACTCCAGAAATTGCAACAGCATCGATTCTCTTCATCATTGTAGCTATGATTGAAGGTTATATAATGTACAGAACAAAGATGAACTTCAGTGCTGCTTCTATTATAGGAGTAATACTCCTTATACTTGCTATAGTTATAGGATTCAAATTCCCGTTTATTAAGATTGCAAGTAAGCAAGCCTGGTATGTGATTCAGTTTATCTACATAATAATCGCTGCATCACTTCCTGTATGGATACTACTTCAGCCAAGAGATTATCTAAATGCATACATTCTGTGGTTTGGACTTATAGTCGGTGGTCTTGCAGCTCTTATTGCCTTCAAGGGATTCTCATGGCCTGCATTTACAGTATTTTCTCCTAACTTGATAAGTGGTCAGCCCTCACCGTTCTGGCCAACTGTTCCATTAATTATAGCCTGCGGAGCTCTGTCTGGTTTCCATTCAATAGTTGCTTCAGGTACAAGCTCCAAACAGCTGGATAATGAGTTAAGTGGACTTCTTGTTGGCTACGGTGGTATGTTTACTGAAGGTTTCTTATCCACAATAGTCGTTCTCTCTATAGCCGCTTTTGGAATGACTGTCCTTAAAGAAGCAGGTGGAGACATGGCAAAACTTGCATCTCCGGCACTTATTGGAAAGTATGGAGCAGGAGTTATTGGATCTACAGTTGGTAAGGTGGGTATATTCACCCACTCATATGGAAAACTTGTTGGTTCAATAGGAATCCCCTATAAACTTGGAGTAACATTTGGAGGACTCTGGGTTTCAGCATTCATCCTTACAACCCTTGATACCTCCAACAGACTTGCAAGGTTTGCATGGGGTGAGATATGGGAACCTGTGAAGAAGACAAGTGAAGGTTTCTATAAATTCATCGCAAATAAATGGGTTGGCTCAATTATCGCTGCAGGGCTTGGAATGCTTATTGTCTGGGGAGGAACTCTTGGTGCCCTCTGGCCAGGATTTGCTGGTGCAAACCAGATGCTTGCATCCATTGCAATGATTACAGCAGCGGTATGGGTTAGAAATGTACAGAAGGCAAAGAAAGTATGGCAATATGCAGTTCTTATCCCTGCACTCTTCTTATGGGTTACAGTTACTGTAGCATTGATATGGTACCTCTTCGTTGCAGTCCCAGCTATCAAAGCAGCAACAACCAAATATCCTGTGGCAATATTTACAATAATAATGATTATCCTTAACTTTATCCTCATAGGAGATTTCTTGGGAGCATTCAGAAAAGGACCAAAACCTGAAGCAGAGGTGAAATAGAAATGAAGAAGCTCTCCGATCTCCTTAGAAAATTCTTTGGTGGTATTGATGAAGGTTTAAAAGAAGCTTCAGTCTCTCTCATTGAGAAAGAGTTGGAGGAAACAGAAAATGTTTTTGCACTTTTAACAATGGGTTTTTTATCTGGAATCCCATCTCCTCCAACTGGTCTTGTCTTAAGGCTTCTTCCATATATGCAGAGGGAAATATATGTAATGATGCTAAGAAGTAAAAATCTTGACGATGTCTTTGCAGAAACTGCAGGAACATTTGACATTGATTAGGAGTAAACAATGAAAACATACTTTTTCCTTGGAAAAGGGGGAGTCGGGAAGACAACTATTGCAGCTTCCTTTGGTGTAGGCACTTCCTTAGATAATGGAAATGTACTCGTCGTATCTTTAGATCCAGCTCATAATCTTGGAGATGCTTTTAACTCTACGCTCTCCAACAAGATAAAAAAGATCAGCGATAATCTCTCAGCTGTGGAAGTGGATATAGAGAAAATGATAAAAGAATACCTGAATGAGCTTGCATATAAGATGAAAAACACTTATAGATACCTTACTACCTTCAACCTTGATAGATACTTTGATATTTTGAGACATTCTCCCGGTATTGAAGAGTATGCAGTTCTTGAAGCTATAAAGAGGTTTATAAAACTGAAAGAATTCGATACAATAGTGTTTGATACACCCCCTACAGGAATTACAATAAGAGTTTTTGCAATGCCAAAACTCTCCCTTTTATGGACAGATAGACTTATAAAAATGAGAAAAAGAATTCTTGATAGAAGAAAGATGGTAGAAAATGTGAAGGGGAGATTTGAAGCTAAAATAGAAGGAGAAACGGTAGTACTTACTTCTGATGAAAAGGAAGATGATGTAATGCAGGAATTGGTTCGGTATAGAGCTGAAATGGAAGAACTGAGAAACTTCTTTTCATCAGATAATACAACAGTTAATGTAGTAACAATGCCAGAGGAACTTGCTCTTTTTGAAACAAAAAGAATATCCGAGTCCCTTTCAGAATTCAAGATAAAACTAAGAACTATATTTTTAAATAAAGTAATTCAGTGTAAAAAGCCTCCTGAGGGTATAAAAGGCAAGATAAAAGAGCAGGAAGAGGTCTTAAAAAAGATGAGAGAAGAATTTAGAGGAATACAAATAAAGGAAATTCCCCTCCTTGAGCATTCACCACGTGGTATTGAAGAATTGAAAGAGCTGTATAATAATTATCTTATATGAGGTATAAAGGAGATAGGGAAACTATAAGAAAGATAAAATTGGTTTTATCTACAATTGAAGAACCCACAACGGGACTTGATTTAATAACAGGTGAGTTTATTGATGAGATAGAGATTGATTTCACTCGAATAATAATTCATATGAAAGACCTTTATCCCATGGCATATCGACCCTTCAACCTATTTCTTGCATCCTATATAACAAACACCCTGGCAAAAAAGATAGTGGAATCCTTAAATAAAGCAGGTTTTACAGAGGTTCTTGTTGTGGGTGGAAAAAGAGAGGAGAAAACTTTATGACTCAGTCTCAAATTATAATTATCCTTGTTGTAATCGGAGGGGTAATAACCCTCCAATTTTTTCAAGGCAGAAAAATCAACCTTCTCTTAATGAAAAAATATGTTCAGGGTTTTGAAAAGAATTTGAGAATTAAAGACAAAACGTATGTCTGGATTGGAGGATACGCTGGCTTCAGAGCTCACTACGAATTAAATGATAGTGCTATTAAAAAATTAGAGTTAACCCTCACACTACTACCACGCCAAAGTCTTCTATATTTTCCAATATCACTCCTGACAAGAAAACACGATAGGCTTTATATAGTCTTAAGATCAAAGGTGCGGATAAACACAGATGTTCATATAATTAAAAAATATTACTATTTCCTTGGACCAGACATAGATGAAGCAAAAGAGCTTGAAAAAGGAGAAGTTGTATTGGGTGAGAGCAGGTTTCTAACTATGTACAAAAATCTGAAAGATCTTGATAAACTGATGGAACTTGCCAAAAAGACCTTCAACCCTTCTGGATTGAGACACATTGGTCTTGTTAAAAGTACAAATATTCTTTTTGCACTTATTAAACCAGATCCAGACGAAACTCCAAGGGAAGTTAAAAAGCTTGTAGAGAACTTCAAGAATATTGTAATTCATGTCTAAAATTGGAATTGTAACCCCAGGAGGAGATGCTCCTGGTATGAATGCATGTATAAGAGCTGTTGTAAGAACAGCAATACTTGAGGGTTTTGATGTTTTTGGAATAATGCGAGGATGGAAAGGGTTAATAGAGAATGAAATCATTAAACTCACCTCAAGAGACATGAGTGGAATAATAAACAAGGGTGGTACAATTTTAAAATCTCAAAGGTTTCCTGAATTTAAAGATAGAAAAATCAGGGAAACGGCTATTAAAAATCTAATAAATAGAGGTATAGAAAACCTCATTATTATTGGTGGGGAAGGCTCTCTTAACGCAGGATTAAGAATTTCTAGAGAAAGTGATATCAATGTAATTGGTATTCCGGCATCAATCGATAATGATGTGTATGGCACAGAGGAAACCATAGGTTTTGATACAGCAGTAAATACGGCCGTTGACGCTATTGACAAAATAAGAGACACAGCCACCTCTCATGAAAGAATTTTTATAATAGAAGTTATGGGAAGAAAACATGGCTTTATTGCCCTTGAGGTTGGCATAGCATCAGGTGCTGAAATAGTTCTTATTCCAGAGATACCATTTAATTTAAAAAAAGTAATTAATGTTCTTAAAAAAGGAATAGAGAAGGGTAAAAAATCATACATAATCGTTATGGCTGAGGGGGTAGGATCATCATATACGATTGGAGAGAAAATCTCCAGGCTTCTCCCTCATTCTGAAGTAAGGGTGACAGTTCTTGGATATATTCAGAGAGGTGGAAAACCTACATACTTTAGTAGAAAACTTGCTTCCATTTTTGGTTTCAATGCGGTAAAATTAATAGCAAGTAACAAGTCTAAAAATAAAATGATTACATGGAACAGGGGGGAAATTATGATAAAAGATTTAAGCGTTGTAGAGAAAGAAAAGAGGATAGATTTTGAATTTGAAGAAATAATAGAGATTCTATCCTCTTAAAGGAGGTGATTTAGTTGGAATTTAAGTACTTAGGAAAAAATGTTCAGAGACCAGATGCAGTATCAAAAGTAACAGGTAAGGCGGTTTTTCTTGATGATATTAAACTACCTGAAATGCTTTATGCTGCTATACTAACTCCACCGTATGCTCACGCAAAGATTCTCTCCATTGATACATCTGAAGCAGAGAAATCTCCAGGTGTTGTTAAGGTAGTTACAGGGCAGGGGTGTAAAGTTGTTTATGGAGATTGCATAAGAGATCGTTACCCAATGGCAGTGGATAAAGTAAGATATATTGGAGAACCAGTAGCTGCAGTTATTGCAGAAAATCCCTATTATGCTAAACAGGCTGTAAAGAAGATAAAGGTTGAGTATGAGAAACTTCCAGTTTACACAGATGCACTAGAAGCTATGAAAGAGGATGCAGTTCTTATTCACGAAAAAAATGGAGAATACTGGCACCTACCAGCCTACAAACCAATACCAAAAACTAATGTAGCTATGCATTATGAGCTTAAGAAAGGGGATGTAGAGAAAGGATTTAAAGAAGCAGATGTGGTTGTAGAAGGAGAATTTATTTATCCCTTTGGTTCCTCAGCGGCAATAGAGCCACATGGTACGATTGCATGGTTTAAAGAGGATGGGACCATTGAAATCTGGTCTTCGTCTATCTGTCCTTTCATAATAAGAGAGGATATTGCAAGAACCTATGGAGTGCCTGTTTCTGATGTGAGAGTCCACATTCCGGAAATTGGAGGATGTTTTGGCTATAAATCTGATGTAATTATTGAACAGACAGTAGCCTATATAGCAAGTTTTGTACCAGGAAGACCTGTAAAGTGGGTTGCATCTCGTAAGGAAGACTTTACAAGCACTGTTATTGCACATGGTATGAGAATCAGAATGAAAATAGGAGCAAAGAAAGATGGTAAGCTTGTAGCAATGAAGGCTACAGTATATCACTCCACTGGTGCTTATGCTGATACAGGAGTAAATATTGCGCAGGGCGCTGCTCATTCTTCAACAGGACCTTATGAGGTTCCAAACTGTTATCTTGAAGCATACTCAGTTTACACAAACACACCACCTGTAGGCGCCTATAGAGCTTATGGTTATCAATATTCCCACTTTGCACTTGAAAGGCTCATGAGCATTCTGGCAAGAAAACTTAATATGGATGAGTTTGAGCTGAGAGAAAAGAACTATCTTGGTGAAGGAAAAGAGAATGCACTTGGAGAAAAAATGTGGAAGATGCACGGAGATGTTAAGAAGTGTACAGATGTTGTAAAAAAGGCTATATTTTCCAAACCAAAACCAAAGGAAGATGAAAGATACTTTTATGGAAGGGGATTTGCAGCTATAGTTAAAGGACCTAAAGGAGCACCAAATTCCTCCAAAGGTTGCTATATCAAATTCAACATAGATGGTAGTGTCTCAATTAACATGGGTGGTGCCGAGGTAGGACAGGGTTTAAGAACAGTAGTTAAACAAGTAACAGCAGAAGCTTTAAAAATTCCACCAGAAAAGGTGAGAGTATACACAGAAATAGACACCCAGTTTTCTCCATGGGAATGGCAAACCATTGGTTCCATGTTTACTGTACAGGGAGGAAGGGCCATAGTTAGAGCAGCAGAAAGACTCATTCAGAAGTTAAAACAAAATGCAGCATATGCTCTAAGATGTGACATAGATATGCTTGATTATGATGGTGAGTATGTATTTTTAAAATCAGATCCAAGCGTAAGGATCTCTGTACCTGAAATAGTCAGAGGATACATGCATGATGATGGAATAACAGTGGGAGAGGTTCTTCAAGCAACAGCTGATGCAAGACTCCCACGTTACTCACTTCCGGATCCTGAGACAGGTCAGGGAAATATGGGTGTTGATTATACCTTTGGTGCTCAGGGATGTGAGATAAGAATTGATAAAAAAACTGGAGAGATAATTGTAGACCATTTTGCATCTGCTTTTGATGTAGGTCAGGTGATAAATCCTGTTCAGATAAGAGGTCAGGTGGTTGGTGGCGTTATGATGGGAATTGGTGCAACACTCTATGAAGAGCTGAAATTTGATAAAGATGGAAGAATTATAAATCCTCATTTCAAAACTTATAGATTCCCTACAATAGAAGATACACCAAAGAAACAAACTGTTGAATTTGTTGAAACACCAGATGAAATAGGACCTTTCGGAGCAAGAGGAATAGGAGAGCACCCTGTTATAGGAGTTGCCCCAGCAATACTCAATGCAATATACGATGCTATAGGAGTAGACTTTTATCGTATTCCGATCACGCCAGACTTAATCAAAAAGGCCATTGAAGAGAAAAAGAAACAAAAAACAGAAGTTTCTTAATAGGAGGAATACAAATGGGAGAGAAGATTAACTTCACAGTAAATGGAAAACCTGTAAGTGTGGAGATAGAAGGATGGGAAAAACTTCTGGATATACTGAGAGATTACCTTAGTCTTACAGGTGCGAAAAGAGGTTGTGATGATGCCACATGCGGTGCATGTGTTGTAGTAGTAAATGGAGAGGCTGTAAAAAGTTGTATATACTCAGCCAAAAAACTGGAAGGGGCAGAGGTAATCACCATTGAAGGATTAACTGATGGTAAAAAACTCCACCCAATTCAACAGGCTCTTATAGACGCTGGTGCAGTTCAGTGCGGTTTCTGTAGTCCTGCTATTATACTGGAGCTTTATGCCCTGTTTAACAAAAACATAGATGCTACTGAGGAAGAGATACTTAAGGCTCTCAAAAATCACCTCTGTAGGTGTACTGGATATGAGACCATCCTTGAAGGAGCAAAACTTGCTCAAAAATATTTGAAGGAAGGGAAGGTATTTAAATAATAAAAGGAGGTTCTTATGTATGATATAGTAATTAGAAACGCGAAAACAAGAAAACTTAAAGGTCTTGTTGACATTGGAATTCTTGACGGAAAAATCAAAACCATAAGAGAAAAGATTGATGAAAAGGGTTCTACAGAAATTGATGCAAAAGGAAAACTTGTAACTGAATCATTTGTAAATGCTCATCTTCACCTGTGTAAGGTTTATACCCTGATGATGATGACAGAAGAGGCTCTAAAGGATTATCATGGAGAAGATATGGGCAAAGCCATGACAGCCATAGAACTTGCAGCCAAGATAAAGGAAAAGTATGACGAAAAGTGGATACTTCCAAATGTAAGAAAGGCTCTTAGGATGGCAGCATTAAATGGTGTTACTCATATAAGAGCATTTGCTGATGTAGATAATAAAGCAAAACTTGAGGGAATAAAAGCACTTATTAAAGCAAGAGACGAGTTTAAAGGAATTGTTGATGTGGAAGTGGTAGCCTTTCCACAGGATGGAGTGGTAAGGGAACCTGGAGCCTATGAGCTTGTGAGAGAAGCAATGAAATTGGGTGCAGATGTAGTTGGTGGAATTCCATGGATTGAATTCACTGAGGAAGATGAACAGGAACATATTGACAAAATGTTTGAAATCGCTAAAGAATTTGATAAACCTGTATCTATGCTTGTAGATGATGCCGGTGATCCTGGATTAAGAACACTGGAAATGTTAGCCTTAAAAGCAATAAAAGAGGGGTGGGAAGGAAGGGTTCTTGCTCATCATGCAAGAGCAATGGCTTTATATCCAAAACCATACTTTATGAAACTCGTTGCCATTCTAAAGAAGGCAAAGATGGGTGTTATAAGCGATCCCCACACAGGACCTCTTCATGCAAGAGTTAAAGAAATGATAGAAGAGGGTGCTCTTGTAGCTCTTGGTCAGGATGATATATCAGATGCTTACTATCCTTACGGTAGAAATAACATGCTGGAAGTAGCGTTCCTTTCATCTCATATACTCTGGATGACAACCAGTGAAGATATGGAAAAACTCTATGATATGATAACAGTTGACGCTGCGGAAGCTATGGGGATTAAAAACTTTGGTTTAAAAGAAGGAAATGACGCACATCTCGTTGTTCTAAAAGAGGAGAATGTTCTTGAAGCCTTAAGAAACCATGATGAACCAGAATACATCATAAGTCATGGAAAGCTTGTAGATAAAGAAAAATTCAGAGGTTAGATTTTTAAAGACTGAATTTAAAAGGGAGGGCAAATGCCCTCCCTTTTTATTTTTACCTTTTTTCCTCCCCTCTTATTATCTCCTTAATTCTTGAAATCCTTGCGTGAGATTCTCTTTCCAGCTCATCAAGTTTATTTGTTATATACTTTATAGTCTCTTCAAGAGACGGTATCATTATGTATTCAAGGGCATTAACTCTCCTTCTTGTCTTTTCTATATCTCTTGATAGCTCCTCAAGTGCTTTAATCTTTTCTGCAAGAGAGATAAGTTTTGGTAAGAAGCTTATAAAACCTTGAATCCCAAAATCATATTCAGGTGTAGTTATGTTAACTGGATAGTCAAAGACTTTTCCTCTTATATCAAGTTTGAATTCTGGAACAACTACTCCCATTATATTTTTCTTCTCGTGCTTTAACCTTATATCTGCTCTTTTTTTGGATAAAAGCTTTATCGTTTCTTTCCCCATTTCACTTTCTGCAAGAGCAAAAAGACCTTCAATCCTTAAATACTCTCTATCAACAATTTCTGTATCTTCTCTAAACTCTTTAGCAGTTTTTATAAAATCTTTCATCATCCCTTCCAGCTTATCTTTCAGGAGTTTGTGACCTCTTCTTGCAATATTAAGCCTCCGCTTTAGGCGGAGGAGAACCATTCTATTAGGATTTGCTTTTATCTTCATCTACAAACCTCTTTAGATACTTTTCTATGTATTCTTCTCTTACTCTCTTAAGTTCAGGAATTGGGATCATGGATAGAAGCTTCCATCCTATATCCAGTGTTTCTTCAATAGTTCTGTTCTCATACTCACCCTGATTTATAAATTCTTTCTCAAATCTATTTGCAAACTTTACAAATATTCTATCAACAGGTGTTAATGCAGTCTCACCAAGAATTGTAGCAAGTTCTTCGGCATCTTTTCCTCTCGCATAGGCTGCATATAACTGATTCATAAGATCTGAATGGTCTTCCCTTGTTTTATCTTTTCCAATACCTTTATCTTTAAGTCTTGAAAGCGACGGTCTTACGTCAATTGGGGGATATATTCCTCTTTTATGAAGATCTCGTGAAAGAAATATCTGTCCCTCTGTTATGTATCCGGTAAGATCAGGTATCGGGTGGGTTTTATCATCTTCAGGCATTGTTACAACAGGGATTTGAGTTATAGATCCTTTCTTTCCTTTTATTCTTCCAGCTCTCTCGTATATCGTTGCAAGATCTGTATACATATATCCGGGATATCCTCTTCTTCCGGGAACTTCCTTTCTTGCAGCAGAAATTTCTCTTAATGCCTCACAGTAGTTTGTCATATCTGAAAGTATTACAAGTACGTGCATATCAAGGTCAAAGGCAAGATACTCTGCCACTGTAAGAGCTGTTCTTGGAAGAGATATTCTCTCAATTACCGGGTTATTTGCAAGATTTATAAAGAGCACTGCCTTTGTTATTGCACCTGTTCTCTTTAAATCAGTTATGAAGAAATTTGCCTCTTCAAAGGTGATACCCATAGCAGCAAAAACCACTGCAAATTTTTCTCCTGTCTTAAGTACTTTAGACTGCCTTGCAATTTGAGCAGCAAGATGAGGATGTGGAAGCCCTGCTCCAGAAAATATCGGCAGTTTTTGTCCTCTTACCAGAGTGTTAAGACCATCAATGGCTGACACACCTGTTTGAATAAACTCGTTTGGATAGTCTCTTGCATATGGATTTATAGGATTTCCATTTATATCTCTCATGTCCTCTGGAATAATGTCAGGTCCTCCATCTATAGGTTCACCGAATCCATTAAATATTCTCCCAAGAATATCTTTTGATACAGGAACTTCAAGTCCTCTTCCAGTGAACTTAACTCTACATTCTTTTGGGTTAAGTCCATAGGATGGTTCAAATAGCTGCAAAAGTGCTCTGTTTTCTTCAGCAACAAGAACTTTTCCTCTTCTTTCTTCACCGGAAGGAAGTGTTATTTCTACAAGTTCCCCATACTTTACTCCACTAATGTCCTGAACCACCATTAGAGGTCCTGCTATTTCACTTGTGGTAAGATACTCTTTAGCCATTAACAACCTCCTTCTCTTCAGTTAGAGATCTGAAACTCTCCTCAACTTTTTCAATCAATTTATCAAATCTTTCATCCATCTCTTCCTCAGGTATATATTTTGCTCTGGCTATATCCACTCTTACAGGAAGCTCAATAATGCTGTCCAATTCTACACCTTTCTGTAGAGCCTCTACACTTTTGTCATAGAAAAACAGGATAAGTTTAAGCATTAAGTATTGTTTCTTTAATGAAGAGTATGTATCGACTTCATGATAAGCATTCTGGTGAAGAAAATCTTCTCTTATGGATTTTGCTCCTTCAAGGACAAGTCTATCTTTCGCTGATAAAGCATCTATTCCCACAAGTCTAACAATCTCCTCGAGTTCAGCTTCCCTTTCCAGTAATTCCATTGCTTTTTCTCTTAAAGGAGGGAACTCTTTATCCACCTTTTCTTCATAGTGTGGATCAAGGTCCTTTGTGTAAAGTGAATAACTCGTTAGCCAATTTATTGCAGGAAAATGTCTTCTTGATGCAAGTGTATCATCAAGTCCCCAGAATACCTTTACAACTCTCAATGTGGATTGGACTACAGGGTCTGAAAGATCGCCACCAGGAGGTGAAACTGCACCAATTACAGATAAGGATGAAATTCTATCATCTTTTCCAAGATTAACAACTCTTCCGGCTCTCTCATAGAATTGTGCAATTCTTGAAGCAAGGTATGCAGGGTATCCCTCCTCACCAGGCATTTCCTCAAGTCTTCCTGATATTTCTCTCATTGCTTCTGCCCAACGAGAAGTAGAATCTGCCATGAGTGCAACATTATAACCCATATCTCTAAAATATTCAGCAAGGGTTATGCCTGTAAATACTGATGCTTCTCTTGCAGCAACAGGCATATTTGATGTATTAGCTATAAGGATTGTTCTCTCCATAAGAGGACGTCCTGTCCTTGGGTCCCTAAGTTCAGGAAACTCAATAAGCACCTCTGTCATCTCGTTCCCTCTCTCACCACACCCAACATATACAACTATCTCTGCATCGGCCCACTTGGATAACTGATGCTGAGTAACAGTTTTACCAGAACCAAAAGGACCAGGGATGCACGCTGTTCCCCCCTTAGCTATAGGAAAGAATGTATCAATAACTCTTTGCCCTGTTACAAGAGGAATATCAGGTGGAAGCTTCTTTTTAACAGGTCTTGGGATTCTTACAGACCATTTTGTAAGCATTGATATCTCTTTTTTACCATCTTCAGTTTTTAGGACGATTACTGTATCTTCAATTTTTTTCTTTCCTGAAAAAACTTTCTCTACTTTCCCACTCACCCCAGGGGGAACAAGTATCTTGTGAACAATAATTTCTGTTTCCTTGACTGTGCCTAATACATCTCCTTCTACCACCTCATCTCCTTCTTTTACAAGCGGCTCAAACTCCCATTCTTTATCTCTTGGAAGAGCTTTCTCTTTAACTCCTCTAACAATAAATGGTCCATGTCTGAGAT
The DNA here is from genome assembly GCA_965612865.1 of uncultured bacterium. Taxonomy (GTDB): domain Bacteria; phylum Caldisericota; class Caldisericia; order B22-G15; family B22-G15; genus B22-G15. The sequence goes on along the minus strand of CBFDTJ010000009.1, from coordinate 3,531 downwards.
TTATAACACTTAAAGGTCTCTGAACACCATCAAAGATAGCTCCAATAAGACCCGGTCCTAATTCCACAGAAAGAGGTGCTCCTGTAGGGACAACTGGATCTCCAGGACCAACACCTTCTGTCTCCTCATAAACCTGAATAAACACCATTCCACTCTTTATCTGAATTACTTCTCCAAGCAGTCCCTGCTCTCCAGCAAGGACCACTTCATACATTTTTACACCTTCAAGTCCCTTAGCAACAACCAAAGGGCCTGCTACTTTAATTATTCTTCCTTTCTTCATTCTTCTTCTCCCTTTTTAAGGATATCCACTCCAACTGCTTTCTCTATCATCCTTCTTATATATTTAAAACTTACTTCCTCTCTTCTTCCCTTTGTGGGAAGAAATATGACTACCGGAAGGAATTCCTTTCTCATCTCAAGGTATACAGGTAAAATTCTATCCTTTAGATCCTCAGAAACTATAATAAGAGAATAGAGATTTTTCCTATAGGCATCCTGAAAGGATTCTTCTATATTTTCATCAATGAAAGCGTCTATCCCAAGACCCTTAAGTATCAAACCTATTGATTCATCACCAAAAAAACATATTTTATCCATTTATGTTTCTCAACCTCCGAATAACCATGCTCTCTGGGAGATTATATTTTATCCCGATATAAACTGTTCTTAAATTTTTATACTCCATAAGTTTTAAGTTCATATAGGCAAAAGGAAGAGAGGGGCCAAAACCAACGCCTTGAGCTTTCTTCAAATATTTTATTAGATACTCGTCCTTTATCTTTCCTAAAGAGAGAAGCATATCTTCCATTTTTCTTTCAACCTGAAAGGATGGATACTTTCTAAGAGAGAAATCAATAAAGGATTCTAATGACGATTTTTCAAAAGAATCAAAGGTTGAAGGTTTTATTGTCCCATGTGGAATATAGTAAAAATCTGATTCCTTCAAAGCTTTATGTCTTATAAAGTTTACAATATTTGTAAGATCTACCTTGATTTCAAGAAATCTCTTCAAAAACTCATCTCTCTCTGCAAATTCCAGTTCTCTTTCCACTTCCTTTCTTATAAGAAAGATTTCTGTCTTTTTCTCATCCTGGATGTACTTCTTTAACTCTTTTAGAATAAGTTTTATATCTTCAGGTAGTTTTCCTACACCTTTATAAATGTAATTTCTTATTTCACTTATCGATATATCTGCGGTAGTTAATGTAAGCTCTTTTTCACTCAACACACCTCTTATGGAGAGAAAAAGAGTAGAAGTGTGGAAGTAGCTAAAAATAAAATCCTCAGGTGATTTGGTCTTTATTAGGTTCAAATTCTTTCGCCAGTCATAGTTTATTATTTCGTTAAAATCTTTATACTCCTCCCCCATCTCATATATTCTTCTTAGATTTGAAACAAATTCATCAAGCGTATTGGAAAGAAAATTCTTCATTACCTCAATCTTTAAAATCTTGCTCATTAGAACCACTGATTTTCCTGAAAGGTAGTTCCAGCCTTTTAAATTCACTTCTCTTCCTCTAAAAATAGAATTTTCTGTAATTCAACCAGAAGTTCTTTCCATTTCTCTTCTAACTTTCTTAAAGGAGAAATGACTACAACAAAACCATCTCCTACAACTTTAGTTTCGTTGCCAATTTCAAATTTAAGTTCCTCTTGTCCCAATTTTTTCTCTACAGTTTCTCTTATTTTTCTTTTAAATTCCTCATCAAAAAGACTTTTAAAATCTTTTCCTATAACTATCTTCTCTCTACCAGTTTCAGAGCTTATCTCTATCTCCTTTAAAAAGAATTCCTTCAGCGTTTCTTCGTTCTCCTGCTTTAGCTTTTCCTTGGCATACTCTTTAAAGTCTTTAAGAATTTCATTCTTTTTCTTAAGTATTAGAGCTTCCACTTCTTTTTCAATTTCACTCTTGTTTTTCTCTTTCAAAGAAGAAAGCTCCTTTGCTTTTATTTTATTCCACTTCTCTTCAATCTGTTCTAATTCTTCCTTTGTTTCCTTTTCAATTAGCTCTATCTCCTTTTGAGATGAAAGAAGGATCTTTTTTATCTCCTCTTCTGTTTCTTTCCTTATTTCTTCAACTATTCTTTCTATTTTCATAGTCCTGCAGTTACTATATTTGTTATAAGGATTGAAGCTATAAGAGCAAGAACTGCATAAATTTCAACAAGGCTCGGGAGAATTATTGCTCTACCCGCCTCCTCTTCCCTTTCAGCAACAAGATTGATGCTTCCTGCAGATACCTTACCCTGATGTATTGCTGAGAATAGCTGAACAATACCCATTACAAAACCAATGGTAAAGAGTTGAAGTCCAAGGCTGTAGGAAATCTGAGGGATTCCAGAAAATAGTCTCAATCTCGTCATAATCCAGAAGAATTCTATAAAACCGTAGAAACCCTGTGTACCAGGAAGTGCCATTATAACAAATAATTTCCCGTAAAGTTCTGGTTTTTCTGATAAAACCCCGGTAGCCTGGGTAGTTGAAATACCTACACCAATGGCCGAACCTATGCCACCAAGGGAAATCGCTGCCATCATTCCCATAATTGCAAATACTAAACCTAACATGTTTTCCATTCTACCACTCCTTTCTTAATCAATCTTTTTAAGAATAATTTTTTCACTTGAAAACTTAAATGGTTTAAACCTTTTTCCTCCATTCTCATAAAATCTACCAAAGAATTCTAAGAATATAAGTCTTGTTGGGTGAACAAAAGCTCCAAGAATCCCCATAAAGAAATTTAATCCATGTCCTGCAAGGAGTATCAAAGGTGCAAGAATAAAGAGCATAATTCCCTTACCAAACATTCTCGCCATTGTATTCATAATGATGCCAAGAACTGTAGTTGAAAAACCAAGAGCAAGCAGTCTCGAATAGGACAGAATATCTGCAAGAGCTGCAGAGAAACCATAGCTACTAACTATACCGTAAAGAGATACAACTCCACCAATAACCTTTCCAAATATTGATTTTGATTCTCTCCCTCCCGTTAGAACAATTATGATAACTCCGCCTATTATCATGAACTTACCTACATTTAGAAGAGCGGGTGATTTGAATGTAGAACCAAGGATATAAACCCCAATTCCAGAGAGAGCTGAAATCCACGAGAACTGATCAAAGATTGCATCGAGTAACTTACCATGTCTTATATTGTTTAAACCTTTCAAGAAAATCCCAAATAGCTGACTTATGAATCCTACTGCCAGAGCAAATATAAGCATCTTTAAAAGACCATTTTCGTCTCCTATTATGTCGATTACTGCAAGTTGAGGGAAGGAGAGGAGATCACCAGCCCATGAATTTGTAAGAACTCCAACTATTATGGAGAAAAAACCAAGAATCATAAAGAAGTAGAAGAAACCTCTATCCTTTTCGTGAATCTTAAATAACTTTATGAAAAGATAGGAGCCCAAAAGTAGAAGAGAACCATAAATTACATCTCCAAAGCACAAAGAAAAGAAGAGGATAAACAGTGGAGTAAAGTATGGTGTTGGATCGAAATCATGGTACTTTGGAAATCCATAC
>CBFDTJ010000008.1:0-35191 GCA_965612865.1 uncultured bacterium | reverse complement strand
TTCAAGCAGAAGACGGCATACGATATCATGCCTAGTCTCGTGGGCTCGGAGATGTGTATAAGAGACAGGGTTATTATGGAGAAAATAGGACTCGTGGTTGACACGGCAGGAGATTTACCAAGAGATATAGTGAAAGAATACAATATAAAAGAGGTTCCTTTCTATCTCTACTTTGAAGGAGAAGAGGATACGATGTACAAGGAGAATGTAACTATAACTCCAGAAGAATTCTACAAAATCATGAGACACAAGAAGAAACATCCAAGAACAGCTCAACCCAATATGGAAGATTATCTATCTGTGTTTGAGGAGGTCATAAAGGAAGGGAAAGATAAAATCCTTGTTATGACCTTAAGCTCAAAGTTCAGTGGAAGTTTCCAGTCTGCAGTCCTAGCAAAGGAGGAATTAAAGAAAAGGCATCCCGATGTGAAAGTCGAGATTATAGACACAAAATCTGCAACCTTTGGAGAGGGAATACAACAAATAACAGCAGCAAAAATGATCAGAAAAGGAGTCTTGAGTTTTGATGAGATTGTGAAAAAACTGAAAGGAATCAGGGAGAAAACGAATGTAATATTTACTTTAGAGGATCTTTACTTCTTTTATCTCGGTGGAAGATTGGGAAAGGGGGCAGCACTTATGGCAAACCTTATGAAAGTAAAACCAATTATGGATATAGAGGATGGAGAAGTTGGTCCTATAGAAAAAGTAAGGGGCAGAAAAAAGTCACTTGTAAGGATTGTAGAGATAGCAAAAGAGAGAATAAAAGATGTAAATAAACTTGTTGTTGGCTCGCCTCATGCAGACTGTAAAGAAGATCAGGAGTTTCTAATACATCTTTTCAGAAAAGAAACTGGCTATATGGGACCAATATACACAAGAATTATGGGAACAACCATTGGTGCACATCCAGGACCGGGAACAACTGGTCTTTGCTTCTTTGAAGAAGATTTAGAGGGACTTGTTTAGCTGAATGAAGTTTACCGCATACTTTTATCAGGGTATAGTTTACTCTCTTTTAAGGAAAGGTGAGAAAGAGAGAGCACTTAATTTATTAAAAAGGTTAAGGAAAAGGGGAATTCTAACCTGCAAAACATACGAAAAATATGGGTTTCTTCTAATAAGAGACGGGAATTTAGACAAAGCAGAGGAAGTATTAAAAGAGGGGATAGAAAAGTTTAAAAAATGTAGCGGGATCTTTAGGCTTCTAAAGGAAATTTACATAAGAAAAGGGGAAATAGATAAAGCCATTCAGACTATAAAGATTGCAAAGGAAAACAACCCAGAAGTTTACTGGTACGATATAATACTTGGAGATATATACTATTATGAAAAAAAGGACCCTGAAACTGCTCTTTCCTTTTACACAAAACTCCTTGATAGAGACGATGTTCCGCTTACATCAGATATCAAATCTCCTGCAAGATATCTATTTAAAAGGCTCTCAAGGATTTACTATAAACTTGGTGATTATGAGAAGGCAACCTGCTTCTACAAAAAATTTTATGAGCTCAAACCCTCAAATTTCTATGAAAACGATTTCTTCTTCTACGGAGATACTCTTTTCAAACTTGGAAAGAGAAAAGAGGCAGAAGAAATCTTTAAAGATGGAATAAAGAGAAGACGCGGAAATATCATAAAGAAAAAGGTAAAAGAACTTGGACTAAATCTTGGGGAGCCTGATGAAGCAAAGGAGAGGAAAGACGCAGAGAGAATACCAATTAAAACACCCCTTATCACAGAAAGAACAAATCTAATAGATTTAATAGATGAGCTTACAAAGGATAAAAGAAGAAAAGGGGATATAATAACAGTTGCATCTTCCGTTTCAGCAATATCTCAGGGGAGAGTTTACTCTGTTGAAACTATAGATGTAAAACCTTTGGCAAAGATTCTTTCAAAGTTTGTTTCAAGAAACAGGAATACCCCTTTTGCAACTACTGCTCCGCTTTCAAATCCCTATGCGATGCAGGTAGCTGTGGAAGAAGCTGGAGTTTTTAAAATTCTTCTGGCTTCTTTTATAGGTTTTATTGGAAAATTATTAAGAAGAAGGGGATGGTTTTACATCATTGCTGGAAAGAATGTGGCACAGATTGATGACATGCCAGCCTCCATGCCTCCATACGACTACTATGTTATCCCCGGTCCAGAAAATCCTGATAATTTTTGTGAAGAGATAAAGAAGAAAACTTCATGTGAAGCATGTATTGTTGATGCAAACGATCTTGGAATAGCATGGGTTGTGGGAAAGAGCACTGGTGTTGATAAAAGCTGGGTTGAGGATGTTATGAGCGACAATCCTGCAGGAAATGAAGATTATCAAACTCCCATAATAATTCTAAGAAAAAAACCTTAGGGGTTTAGAAGTTCATCTGGTATTTCCCTTTCAGGTAGTATCTTTTCATCTATTATCTGGGAAAGTGTCTTACTGTATTTTCCTGTTTCGTCTTTGGAGTGTAGGAAATCAAGAAATTTATAGAAACACTCTGCCTGACTCTCTACACTATGGGTTACAACTCCATAAACACCAGAATCGAGAGAGTTAAATATATTCTCTGCAAGTTTCTCTCTCTGTCTTGTGGTTATCTGATAATGTGCAAGCCACTTCCTCTCAATTCCATTCACTTTACCAACAAGAACAAATTCATTTATTCCCTTTTTAGGATCAAAGGCATCTCCAAGTCTTATAACCTCTCCAAAGTTTGCAAAACCCGAGCATGTATCATATATAATCTCATCAGGTAAACAGTTTTTATCCTCTTCATCATTCATACAACCTGAATGAATATCTGGATTTATCATTTTTAACTTTGAAATAAGATCCTCTAATGTACCAAAGTACTCCTCGGAAAAACCTTTTCTTTTTATTCTCTCTTTCTTTGCCACATCCTCTGGATAATTGGTGTAACCATCCCAGTTTCCATGATAGATACTGTGATGATGTGCTGCTATCTCGTGTCCCTCCTCCTCCCATCTCTTCACCTCAGAAAGCCTCTCCGGGTCCTTAACAATGTAATCTGCCCACTGAGGAGAGAACATTAAAGTAAGTTTTATGTTGTATTCATCAGCTTTCTTAACCATTTCTCTTAAAACAGAGAAAGATTTCTCTATCCTCTTTTCTCCTCCCGGCATATTGAAAGGTTCGTTGTGGATAGCTATAAAATAGTAGGGGATATCTAAATCGGTTTTTTCATTTGTGCTGGAAGATTCACTATTTAAAAGTTTGTACAGAAAATCCCTTGTCCATGTCTCTATATCTTTTAGGTATTTCCATGGAGCATGACCTTCTCCTTCAAGGGGGTGAAACTCATTGAAAATACTAAGTTCATCAAGTTTATTTTTAAGCCTTTCTACCATTTCAAAAGGAACAACCTTATCCTCTGTTCCATGAACAATAAGAAGGGGAGGATCGGTCTGTTTTATCTCATTGAAATTCAATAACTCTCCCCACAGAGAAATTACTGCAAAGATCCCTTCCTTATCCCAGGTATCTGTATAGGCAAGGTGAAGTGACGTTATGGCTCCAGCTGAGGAACCACCAACAGCAATGTGGTTAACATCTATCCTGAATCTATCACTATTTTCTCTAAAGAAGTCTACAGCTTTTCTTGCATCCTCCACAGCATCCTTTATAGCTTCATCAAACTCACTTATAGGTTTTTTTCTCAATCTATAGTTAATAGAGGCAGTAACATAACCCCTCTTTGCAAAATACTCACAAAGGGAAACAATACCTCTATTTGTCTTATCACCTGTTACAAACCCACCCCCATGAATCCATATAATAAGCGGTCTCTTATCCTCTGTGTCCCCCTCTGGTTTATAAACATCAAGTTTAAGCTCTATCTTCTTACCTGTGTAATCTACACTTTCTCCATAGACAATATCTTTCTCAACAGAAACTTTACTAAAAATTTCATCGTAATAGCGGGTCTTCTCCCCGCCTGTAAGATTTTCCTTACCCTGAGGAATACATGAAGAAAGGATAAGAACCAACATAAGAGAAAAGATTACTCCATATTTCAGCTTCATAAAGATCACCTCCACATAAAAATACAAAAATTTAAGAATTTTGTTTCATAAAGTTTATTTAAAAGTGCAAATGGTAAAAATATTCATGTATGAGAGTGGTGCTTCTATTATCAAAAAACCATCCAGGGTTTTAAAAGAAAATTCCTCTTTATCACCAAGGTATGGAAGAAAAATTACCTTCTTTACCTTCACCCCTTCCTCCAATTTAAACTTTATCCTAACATTAATCCTTCTCGGAACACTATTTTCTTGAGATATTCCAGTAAAATTTAAAAGTCTTAGTGAATACACTGAGCCTCTCTTAAATATGGTAGGAATAACAATTCCATTAGATTCCACAGTTATAAAATCTGTTAATTTACGGATACTCGTATCCTCTAAAAAATCTTCACCTATCCTTTGAACTTTTTTCAAATCCACCTTGAGGTCAGGGTACCATGGCGATACCGTGTAAATAAAATCTCCCTCTGGTGTCCAGGGAATATAAATTACCTCTCCATCCCCATATTTGTTTCTATAAATTCTGTCACCAACCCTTACAAAGCTTACTCCAAAAAGATCTTTTAATCTGAAATCATTGAGTTTATTTCCATACTCATCAAATAACGATGAGTATCCTGTAAAAATAGCCTTTCCCCCATTTCTTATATAATTCTCTATTACCTCTCTTTCTTTCTCTGAAACACAAAGAAAGGATGGAAAAATTGCTACATCGTATTTATTAACATCCTCCATTTCATCTTCTCCTACAACAACGTGGGGAATTCCAAGATAATTAAGCAACATAAGCATCCCTGGAAACATATCATGATAGGCATATTCTGATAAGTATTCTCCTCTATCTATAAAATCAAGAGTTTTCCTTGAAAAAACAACGCATACCTTTGAGTAAATTTTATTAAAGCCAAATATATCCTTTTTATATTTCTCCATCCAACTAAACAAAACTTTCCTAAAATTTTCATCTACAACAGAAGACATGGTTTCGTCACCGGAAGTTAAGGGATTCATTTCAAAGAGTACGATCTCTGCTCCGTGTAACTTATAAAGCTCCTTAAACCCTTTGTGCTTTTTAAAAACATAGGAAAGTATCCATGTAGGGCCTTTATCTGTGGCAGAGAAGAAATCCATATAAGATAGAAAGTAAAGTTGAGAAAAGATTTGAGATTTTCTTACCGGGCCTCCAAGTTCATGGACAGTTAAATCAGATATACTTTTATAATTTAGAGGATTTGAAGCACACTTTGTGGAAAAGAGAGTGAAAGCTGCTGGAGTCTCAACTATCAGTTTTATATCAGGATTGACTCTCTTAATTGTATCATTCACAAATTCTATGAACTCTTCTGTCTCTTTGTATCTAAATTGAATATATCTTTTAAAGTTTTTGTCATCCCAATCCACCTTATCTGGAAAAGCTATTTTCTCTTCTCTTTCAAACTTTCTTTTGCAGACTTCACAGGTACATGCCCATTCATTTTTGAAATTTTCTCCAAAGTCACTTCTTAAGAATGGAACATCAAGCCAGATTCCATCTATTCCAGATTGGGCAAGTAGTATAAAAATATCCTTCAACAAACCTCTGTACTCTTGATTATTTGGGCATATCCACGCATCTTCACTTGTCTTCTGAACCCAAAAGGGTAGAGAACTATCCACTCCATAAAATACAGCCTTTTTACCGGAAAAACCCACCTGAATCCAATCTGGATGGTCTGTAAAAACTGTGTGAACTCCCGCATCTGGTTTGCCATCAAGATTCATATCGGCATTGTAAGTCTGAACTTCAAGAGGGGCCATGTATATAACATATTTAATGGATGGATAGTTTGTTTTTATAAAAGAGACTCTCCTCTCTAATTCTTTAATTTCCTCTTTATAATTTAGAAGCCCTCTATATCCATCAGATACGCCACACCAATCAAGCATGACATTTGCTCCCGATTCTACTGCTCTTCTTATGTTCTCTTCCCAGAAAGTATTTAAATGTAAATCGTATGGTGTGGCAATCCTTGCATACTTAATCCAATCTGAATCTCTAACTTTTCCAAGAGGAAAATCTATGGGATTTATATTGAAGACAAAAAATAAGAACACCATAAACAGGACTATAAACTTCTTCATCTATTTGTTTTTGTTGGAAAGAACTCTCCTTTTGACTATGGAAAAAATTTCTTCTCCAATTTCCTCCTTTGATCTACTTCCGTCAATCACGTAGATTCTTTCTGGATACATTTTTGAAAGTATTAGATATCCATTTCTTACTCTCTCGAGAAAATTGGTCCCTCTCTTTTCAATTCTATCCATATTTTTAACTCTCTTCAGGGACTCTCTTGGAGAAATATCCAATAAGAATGTTATATCTGGATCAAGAAGAGTTATCTCTCTGTGTACTTTCTCTATAAATGATATGGAAACTCCTCCCCCATATCCCTGATATGCAACTGATGAGTCTTTAAATCTCTCTGAAATAACAATTTTACCCTTCCCTATCTCCTCTATAATTCTTTTAATATGAGCATTTCTATCTGATGCAAAGAGAAGAAATTCAGTCAGAGAATCTATATCACCATCATACTTTAGCAGTATATCTCTTATTTTCTCCCCTATATCCGTTCCACCAGGCTCCTTTGTCCAGAAGACACCAAAACCCAGTCCTTCCAGATTTTTCTTCAGCAATTTCGCCTGAGTGGATTTACCACATCCATCGATACCTTCAAAGGTTATAAAGTATCCACCTATTTTGGAAATATTATCACGCATCTAAATGGCTCCTCTCCTTGACTCTCAGATCTTAAACCAAACTCTCTTATAATTCTATGCTGTATTTTTCTTATTTCTGCCGGAGCAGGATAAAGGGGATAAGGTTTTCCTGTGGCAAGAACCTCTCTTACCCCCTCCTCTATCTCCTTTATATAGTCCCTCTTTCTATCCAGAAAAGTGTTCCTTAAATCAATGCATAGTTTTCTAATCTGCTTCTTTGTATTAGATTTAACCCTTAAAACTTCTATTCCCCTCTTCTGCGCCTCCCTTACAAGCCCTGGATTTCTCCTCTCCTGAGTTTTTGATATTATCAGTGCCTCAGCTTCATCAAGATCGTTAACAAACTCCCAATCCAGCCCCACAGACCTTAAACCCTGCTCAAGATAATCTCTTGAGACACCGTATGTGAAAATCTTCAAAGGCTTGTATTTGGGAAGTTTTTCTATCTCTCTTTCAGATTTTATTTCAATCTTCCCTCCTTCTTTTCTCCTTCTTATCTCAGGATTTAAAGGATAGCCACGTAAATACTTATCTACAACCTCAGCAACATCATAGTAAACTGCAAGGGTGTCTCTGTCTCTTATTTCTACCAAGATATCAAAAGAAGGGGGTGAAGACCTTTCAAGCACAGTTTTCTGCGTTCCTCTTCTCTGAGCCTCCTCATCACCAAGTATAACTGTTGTAATTCCTCCGAGAAGGTCGGAGAGAACAGGGTTTATAAGTAAATTATCAAGGGTATTTCCATGGGCAGTGGCAATGAGTTGCACTCCTCTCTCTGCAATGGTTCTACATGCCTCAGCTTCATCTTTTCTTCCAATCTCATCAATTATTATCACCTCAGGCATATGGTTCTCAACAGCTTCTATCATCACATCAGCTTGAGTTCTTCCAAATGGAACCTGCATTCTTCTTGCTGAACCTATGGCAGGATGGGGTATATCTCCATCCCCGCCAATTTCATTGGAGGTATCCACAACAACCACCCTCTTCTTTAATTCGTCACTTAAAACCCTTGCAGCCTCTCTTAAAAGGGTTGTCTTTCCAACTCCAGGGCGTCCCAGGAGTAAAACGCTTTTTCCTGTCTCAAAGAGGTCCCTTACAATATCTATAGTTCCATATATTGCCCTTCCAACCCTTAAAGTTAGACCAACTATAGCCCCTCTTCTGTTTCTTATGCAGGAGATTCTGTGAAGAGTTCTTTCAATCCCTGCTCTATTATCTCTGTCAAACTCGCCAACTCTACTCCTTACATACTCTATATCTTCACGGGACACAGGTTGATCAGATAGATACTGAAAAGAATCAGAGAATCTTGCTTCAGATCTCCTTCCAAGATCAAGTACTACCTCAATGAGGCTCTCCCATCTATTCAATTTTTCCAGTTCCCTCCTTACATGTGGGGGTAGAACTGACATAAAAGCTTCCTTTTCAAACTCACTTAGTTTTCTTAGTTCCTCTTCTCTTGTCATCTCTTTCTTCCTTCCCAGAAAAATTTCTCAATATCATCTATAACCTTTGAGAGATTTGAAAATAGATTGTTCAAATCAAACTCTTCTGTGTTCAGTCTGTAAACTGGACATAAATTAAAGCCTTCTATCCATCCCTCATAGGCTTCATTTAATCTCTTCAAATAACTTGTTTTTATACTCTTTTCATAAACTCTTCCCCTCATCTCTATCCTCTTTTTTAAAACCTTAACTGGAGCATAAAGATATATAAGAAGATGGGGTGAAGGAAAATCCTTTATTACTCTATTATAAACTTCTTTATATAAATTATACTCTCTTTTTGTTAGAACAAGTTTAGCAAAGATTTCTGCATCTTCATAGATGGTTCTGTCTATTATAAAGGAATCTGAGCTCTTTTCGATAATCTCAAGAATTTTAAGGCGAGAGAGAAGGAAAAAGAGCTGTGAGTGGAGTGCCCATCTCTTTGGATCCTTATAGAAATTTTTTAAAAAGGGGTTCCTGTCCTGAGGTTCAGGAACAATGGAGAAGTTCCATTTCTTAGAAAGTATCTTTGCCAGTGTGGATTTTCCAACCCCAATATTTCCACATATGGCAACAACAAATTTTCCCATATTCTAATTTTAGTAGGTTTTTAGAACTTTTCAAAGGACACAACTTCATCAAATGGTTTTCTTCTCTTCTTTGGCACCTTTTTTTCTTTAGGATAGCCAAGGGTGAGAAGTGTAACCACCCTCACATTTTCTGGAATTTTAAGCAACTCTTTAACGATTTTCTCATTAAAATCACCTATCCAGCATGTTCCAAGACCAAGATGGGTTGCCTGAAGGGTCATGTGGTCTACGGCAATGCCTATATCAAGAACAGCGCTATCAAACCAATAACCCATGGGAAAACCATCTCTAACTTTACAAGCAACAATAAGGACAGGTGCTTCAGCAATGAATTTACCCCATGTGGTTGGTTCTGCAATCTTTCTTCTTGTCTCTTTATCCCTTACAACTATGAACTTCCATGGTTGGTAGTTGCATGCAGAGGGTGCAAGCCTTCCAGCTTCAAGGACCTCTCTTAATTTCTCCTCCTCCACATCTTTATCAAGGTACTTTCTAACGCTGTACCTCTCAAGTATCTCTTTTAAAATCAACTGAATCACCCCCTTTATTCAGTTAGAAGTGTCTCTATATATTGCTCAAGCTTTGCCTTCAAATCTGGAACAAGTCCTTCTATCTCTATAACTATCCTTCCCTGTTTATCAATAAGAACAAATCTTGGAATTCCCGTAACTTTATATACCTCTGCAACACTAAAGGCATTTATAAGTATTGGGTAATCCATATTGTTTTCATTAACATATTGAGCAACTTTATCCATGTCGTTTTCTCTGTCAAGATTTATACCTAAGGCTACAAAGCCCCTTTTATGATATTCATTGTAGATTGAAACTATTATTGGAGTTGATCTTCTACATGGGCCACACCATGTAGCCCAAAAATCTAAAAGAACAACCTTTCCCCTGAGCTCCGATAGAGATATAACCCCACCATCAAGGGTGGATAGTGTAAAATCTGGTGCTTCTTTTCTATTTGAAGTATCCAATTTAGGTTTATTGGTTTCGCTCTCTGTTCCTGCAGAGCAGGAAATGAGTAATACAAGTAAAAGAGATACAATTATCAATCTTTTTATCATTTCTTCCTCCTCTTTTTCCTGGATACCTTCCTTTCATTAAGGATTTTCTTGCTCCATCTTTTAGCATTGTAAAATACATACCAGAATGGAAGCACAATTGATAGAACATAAAGGATAATTCCTATTATATTTAAAATTAAAAGTGTGCTGGAAGATGGATTCATCTTCTCAAACAGAGGTAAAAGAATTCTAAAGGAAAGTGTGTTCTTTAAAATTATACCTATAAGTAAGGAGGTTAGCCCTATAGGAATAAAAAATAGACCAAGAGTTAAACCCTCAGAGAGAAACTCAGATGGTTTTTTATCCTTTCCCTTCTTTACCTCTTTTCCAACAAAAGAGAAGAAATGGGATCCCACTGAAACAAGGTAGACAAGAATTACTGCAAGAAATGGACCCCTCAGAGAAATTATCTTCATGTCCTTTAAAACTTCCCTTAATATAAAGAAAAGGATTATAAGATGGGGAATAAGGATAAAAATTACAAAGGTACTTATCTTGCCCCATAAGGCCTTTATCTTCGGAAATTTTTCCCTTATTGTTCTGTACATAAATACACCAAAGTAGACAAGCACAAATAGGCCTGCTGCAAGGGAGATAAAATATCCGAAGGCTTCGAATATGTTAGCAGGGAAAGTAGAGAAGTAAACTGAAAACCCCTTAACTGTTTTTTCTGGAAGATTGAGGGCAATCAGTGTCCCTCTCCCTGTAAAGATATAGGTGAATCTCTTCATGTTTTCAATAAAGAAATAGGAGATGTAAAATAGAGGAATTCCAATCCATGATAGAAAGATATTTCCAAGAAATATAAGAGCTCCAAAGACAATAGAAAAAATAAGATAAACAAATGGGTTTTTAAGAAAAGTAAATTTGTTAAGATAGGTCTGGGTTAGAGATAATGTCTTCAGTCTTAAAATAAATTCAGGATTTTGATTTAAAGAGGGTACTAGAAGGGCGATAAGAAGAAGGAAGATAATAAAATTAACAACAAATAAAAAATGAGGATGAAGAGAATATACTTTAAGTATAAAATCTTCAATATGTTTTTTCATGGTTAGTCCTCCTTAAGGATTTTATCCTTCATATTATACCATAAGGAAAATATTATATAATCAGTATAAAAACAAAGGAGGGATGAATGAGAACCTTTCTTGCTTTGCCGATAAGGGAAGATGTAAGAAAAAGAGTGAATTCCTTCGTAAAAGAAGTCTCAAAAAGAATAAAATCAAGGGTAAAGTGGGTTGAGGAAGAGAATCTTCACTTCACCATATTTTTCTTTGGAGAGGTGGAAGAAAGACAGGTAGAAAGAATAGAATCTGTAATAAATGGCAAAATCCATCTTTTAAAGAAGTTCAATGTCAGATTAAACGGTTTATCCTTTTTTCCCAATGAAAGAAGGGTAAGGGTTGTGTGGATTGGGGTAAAAGAGGGAAGCGATGAAATGAAGTCTATATATTCAACTCTTTACACGGAATTTAGTAGATTCTTAAAGATAAGAAAGGAAAACTTTGTTCCTCATCTTACCATTGGAAGGGCGAAATTTGGACTTAATGAGAGCGAAGTAAAGCTTTTAAAGGAAGAAAATCTAACTACATCATCGTTTACAATAGATAGATTGATTCTATTTGAATCAAAGCTTACCCCAAAGGGTCCAATTTATACTCCACTTAGAAGCTTTTTCTTTAAAGGCTAAGTTTTGTAAGTATTTCCTCAATGTCCACAACGCTATTTTTATAATCCTTAACAAAGAATTTTTTACCCTTTTTTAAAACCTTATGTCCCTCCATTTCAAGTAAGACCTTATGATTCTCATCACCTCCAGGATACTTCGGATTTAAAAAACCTCCACTCTTCAAAGTTCTCCAGTATGGAGTTATATTTTTCTTTCCCTCTCTTCTATCATCCTCAGCAGCATTTGCTGAAATCCACACAAATATACCGGTGGTTAAAGGACACGCAGTTGTTGTATTATGTTTTATTCTAAGAATCTCTCTTATCTCATTAACTGTTATCAGTTTTCCAAATGGGACAAATCTCATAATTTCATCCACTTCTATGGGAGCTGGAATTACCATGGTCCCTTCACCAAATTTATCTTTTAATTTCCCCGTTAGTTCAACAACCTTTGGGAGGTCCTTTTTATCCAATAACTTTTCCCTCCATGTTTTTTTCTTTTTCACTTTTATCCTCCTTAAAATAAATTATAATTTATTTTAGGAAAGTATAAAGAAGGAGGAAGACATGAAAATTTTGAAAGAAAAGAAGATAAAGGATAAGATTATTCAGGTGGTTAGAGGAGATATTACAAAGGAAGAAGTTGATGCAATAGTTAATGCTGCAAATAAGTATCTATCCCATGGTGGCGGCGTAGCAGGAGCTATTGTAAGAGCCGGAGGCCGCATAATACAAGAAGAGAGTAACGAAATTGTGGAAAAGAATGGACCTTTAAACACTGGAGATGCCGTAATAACAACTGCTGGAAACCTTCCATCAAAGTATGTGATACATACAGTTGGTCCTGTATGGGGAGAGGGAGATGAGGAGAGGAAGTTAAAGAAAGCTATCTTGAGTGTTCTCAGGTTGGCAACAGAAAAAAAACTTGAAAGTATCTCCATACCTGCTGTAAGCTGTGGGATATTCGGTTTTCCAAAGAAAAAGGGAACAAAAATAATATATGAAACTGTGAAAGAGTTCCTCAAAAATGAAGAAACAGATCTTAAGGTTGTAAGACTTATAGGAATAGGCGAAGAAATACCTACCCTTTTCTCCCAGGCAATGGATTAAGAGGGCGGGCTTATCTCTACCGGTTTGTTTATATCCTCTACAACAAAACTTACCTTTGTAGTTACAGTCTTCCCCTCTTCGTTAAATCCTTTATCTACAACAGATATTTTTCTTATGATTCCACTCTCTTCGCCAAGATAAACAAAACCACTGGATTCAGAAAAGGCATCTTCCCATTGAATTTTAAATACAACACACTTCTCATCACCAAAGGTTGTTTCCTTCAAGAACGAGAAAGAAGAAGGTTCTGCTTTCATGGTGAAAAAGTCTACCACATCTGAGAGTTTCAGAATTGGAATATTCTCTGATTCTTCCTTTTCAACTTTTTTAAATTCCTTGTCCTTTCCGTCTCTTAAATACACATAGTCCTTAAGTATATAGACTTCGGTAAATGATGTATTTTCTCCTTCCTCCTCAGATACAAAATGGATTCCTTTTCCAAGGGAGTATGAGAGCTGTATTGAGAAGGTATCCTTTTTACCATCAACCTCACTTTCGATAAAGTATTTTGCATTATAACTTTTAAGGGTAGACACTCTTTCCTTGAAATCCTCCACCAGCTCACTGAATGTAAAGGGCTCAAGGGATATCTCTATAACCTGAAGGCCAAACTTTGATGGAAAAGCTTCTTCAAATGTTTTGTATCCGGGTTTCTCCACTGTTATTACCTTCTTCATAGGTGGAGCAAAGGCTCTGAACTTTCCCTCTTCGTCTGTTTCAAGTTTTGTAAGTTTATTTATTGTTACTATGGCACCACTTAAGACCTTTCCTGTTTTGGAGTCATACACAAGCCCTTCTATGTGGTTTGCTGTAAGAAAATAGAAGGCTCCTCCCACTATTATCAAAACAACTATCAATAAAATAATCCATCCCTTCTTGCTCATCCTTTTCCCTCTATTTTTTTAATTATTGTCTTAATCCATGAAACAAAGTTATCCCATGGATTTCCTATCTTTATATCTTTATTATACATCTCCCATAGTGATTTGTTAAACTCTTTAATCCTTTCTTCAGCCTTTGTGTACATCATATCTCCCTTTACAAGCTCTTTAATCTTCTCAAAGTATGCCCTCTTTTCTTCCTCTGAGAGTGAAGACAGGTTCTCTGGAACAACATCTGTTATTTTCACTATATGGAGTCCAAACTTTCCTCTTATTACTTCACTCACATCTCCTTTATCCATTGAGAATACAGCCTTTGAAAGTGCTGAATCGGAAATTGTCCCTTTTCTAAACCAGCCAAGATCTCCTCCTTTATCCTTTGTAGACTCATCATCTGAAAATTCCTGGGCGAGTTTTCCAAAATCTTCTCCATTAAGGATGCGATTCCTTATCTCTTCAAGTTTCTCTATTTTTTTCTTTACATCTTCCGGCTTATCCTTAGCTGGGTCAATAACTAAAAAGATGTGAGAAACCCTCCTTGCTCCAGCATAGAACCTGGTTCTTTCTATAAAATAATCCCACGCCTCTTCATCGGTAATTTTTAAGTCTTTCAAAACAGAGGCGTAAACCTTATCTGAGAGAAGAGCTTCCCTCACTATAGTTTCTATATCTGACTCAAGGAGCTGGAATTTACTCAGTGCTTGTTTATAGATTTCATCTTTAGAAAGTCCTGTTGCTTTCCTCATTCTTTCTATTTCATCCTGAACCTCTTTGTCTGAAACACTGATTTCATGCTCTTTTGCCCAGTGATCAAGAAGAAGATTCTCCACCATTTCGTTTATTGTATTTTTCTTTATAGCTTCAATATCCGCCTGAGAAAGCTTTATATTCTTATCTTCATAATCCTTTATCTTCCTTCTTACAGCAGCATTAACTTCTGCCTTATATATTTTCTCATTAAAAACTGTTGCTGCTATGTCTCTTTGAGAGAACATCCAGAGAGAAATACCTAATATAATTATCAGTATGAGAAGCGGTATTCTCACATACCTAAAAATATTCAAAAGCGTTTTTTTAATTTTCTTTTTTTTCTTCTTGTCCAGAAGTCTCTTCATTATGGATTATTCTCTCCAGAATTCCTCTGAACTGACTCTCTAACTTTAGAGAGCCAATTCTTGAGGGGATCAAGAAAATGCTTCTTTAAATAGGATGTAATTTCATCCCAGAGGTTCCCCTCTTTTACTCCAAACTCTTTCTTCTTCTCTTCGAGCCATTTTCTCTTAGCTTCATTTCTTCTCTTTGTCTCAAGGTTTTTGATAATATCGTCTTTTACATCCTCGAACCTTGCTTTGACTTCGGGAAATTTATCCTCTACAAACACAATCTCATAGCCTTGAGATGTAAGGAAAGGTTTTGAAAACTCACCTTTGTTAAGGACAAAGACATTCTTGTCCCAGTCTTCTCCTCTAGCTCCTTTTGCAACCTCTCCAAGTTCTCCACCTTTATCTTTTGTTGCCTCATCCTCAGAATACTTCTTTGCAAGCTCATCAAAGTTTGCGCCATTCAGAAGATCATTGTATATCTTTTCTGCAAGTTGCTGTTTCTTCGTTCTATCTTCAGGAGTCATGTTCTTGTCTATTTTTAAGAGAATGTGCTTAACCTTTACTCTTTCAGGCTTGTTGTATGCTTCGCCCTTTGTCTTTACTCCAAGAACCTGAATAATATGAAAACCATATTTAGTTTTTACAGGAGGACTTATTTCGCCAGGTTTAAGAGAGAAAGCAGCAGTCTCAAACTCTTTCACCATCTTGCCTCTACCAAACCAGCCAAGATCTCCTCCCTTATCTTTACTTCCAGGATCATCTGAGTATTTCTTTGCCATCTCAGCAAAATCTGCACCATTTAAAATCTTGTCTCTTATCTCCTCTGCTAATTTCTTTTTCTCCTCTACGGTTTTCTCATCGGCATCCTCAGGAACCTTTATAAGAATATGTCTTGCATGCACCTGAGTAATTTCGCTGAAGTACTTGAGGGCATCTTCTTCTGTTACTTTTATCTTTGAGTAAACTGGTGCAAGCACCTTTCTTTCAAGAATATCTGGAATTACATACTTTTCAATCTCTTTTCTTAGGTTTTCCTCATTTTTAAATCTGGATTGGGCAAGTGCCTTCTCATAAGCTTCCTCTGACTCAAATCCACTCTTTATGTTCTCTATTTGTCTATCCACTTCCTTCTTTATCTCTTCTTCGGTGGGTTTTACATCGTTTCTCTTTGCATATTCTTCAATAACAGCCTGGTTTATTAAATCATTTCTTGTCTGTTCTACAATTTGTTCTATTATTGACTTGTATTGAGGATCATCGGGATCTATTCCCATGCTTCTATATTGATTCTTTATAGCCTCAACTCTTTTCTCTATTTCTGCCTTTTTAACGACAGTGGAACCAACCTTTGCTTCAATGCCTCTATCCTTGTAAGCGAGGGCAAAAGTTATCCCTCCTGCAACAAGGATAGCTACTATGAACATTATTATTGATTTTATTATAATGCTCTTTATCCTTTCCTTTCCTTCAGTTTTCTCCTTCTCTTTAAGTTTTCTCTCCTTTTTTATCTTCTGTATTCTTCCCATACACTACCTCCTATATTTCTTCTTAGTCAATCTAACTAATTTTATAATAAAAGAGAGAAAAGGTAAAGGTTACTAAATTCTTAAACCTTAAAAACTTGGAAAACCCTACCTGTTGTGCTAAAATTTTAGAGTAAATTTTGGAAACTATAAGGAGGAAGATATGGCAAAGAGAACAAAGTCTGCATTAAAGAATGCAAGAAAGAACTTAAAGAGGAGAATAAGAAATAAATATTATAAGACAAGAACAAAAAATCTCATTAAGTCTGTATTTCTTGCAGAAAACAGAGAAGAAGCTGAAAAAAGATTGAAAGAGACGATATCCTTTATTGACCATGCAACATCAAAAGGAGTCTTTCATAAAAATACAGCAGCAAGAAAGAAGAGTAGGTTAATGAAGAGGTTCTCAGAA
The DNA here is from genome assembly GCA_965612865.1 of uncultured bacterium. Classification (GTDB taxonomy): domain Bacteria; phylum Caldisericota; class Caldisericia; order B22-G15; family B22-G15; genus B22-G15. The sequence goes on along the minus strand of CBFDTJ010000008.1, from coordinate 18,547 downwards.
TTTATAATAAAACTTGAGGAGAATCTTACATCTTTAGAGAAATAACTTCAAGAAGGGTTTGTGGATCACCTTTTCCTATCTTTATAGCTTTTTCCACATCCTCAAGATAAAAGAGTAACTTCATAAGTTTGTTAATATCTATCTCTCTTGCTTCTCTTTCATATATGCCAAAGAGAAAGGGAGAGATGTTCATAACTTTTTGAATCTCCTTTGGCTTAAGTCCCTGCATAAGAGAGACTTTGACATCAAAAACATTTATTACTCTATTCATTAGAATGTAGAATATCCTCTCTATATTTTCTCCCCTATCTATCATTTCTTCTATAAAGAGAATAGTTTTTCCTTTTCTTCCTGTAAAGAAGAGGTTTGAAATATCGAAAATAGAGGTCGATGATATAGGGTAAACGTGTCTCTCTATATCTTCCTTTGTAATTTCTTTCTTATCAATGGATAGGGAAATCTTCTCAATCTCTGTTACAAGATAATCAAGATCAGCCCCTACATTGTAGATAAGGGAGTACACACCAGATTCGTCTACCACTTTTCCGTTCTCTTTAAATTTCTTTCTTATCCAGGCTTTTAAAACTCCTTCTGGAAGCGGTATGTCTCTAACAATTCTTACTAAATCGGAAAATGCTTCCGGGGGAGCGGGAATCTTTTCCTCCAGATCGTCAAACACAACAACTCTATTATCCTTCTTAATTTTTTCCCACTTAAATCCCTTTATCCTTCCAGCATCTTTAACATAAAAAAGGGTAGAGGAGAAAAAGAAAGAGGGAGAACTTATCTCCCTCACAATACTTAAGAAATCTTTTCCTTTTCCATCTATCAAACTTATAGAATCAACCTTTAATGCATCCTTTAATTTTTCAATTATCTGATTTTTTATGTACCTCCCTCTTCCCTGGAGAATATAAAAAGGAAATATTTTCTTTTTTTCTATTTCTTTTAAAGCATCTATATAGCTAACTCTTTGATAGGACTTCTTTTTTCTCAACTTTTTTAAATGTTAACCCCTCTCCCTCTCTATCAACAAGGATTGTGTCGCCTTCCTGGAACACTCCCTCAAGGAGTTTCTCTGAGAGGGGATTTTCAAGTTCTCTCAAAATGGTTCTCCAGAGTGGCCTTGCACCAAACTTCTTATCAAATCCTTTCTCCACAAGAAAATCCTTCGCACTTTCTGTAAGTTCAAGAGTTATGTTTTTCTCATCAAGTTCTTTTCTCACCCTCTTCATCATTATCTCAAGTATCTCCTTTACCTCTTCTTTGGTAAGAGGTTTAAATACTATAACCTCGTCAATTCTATTCAAAAGTTCTGGCTTGAATGTCTTCTTAAGATCAGAAAAAACTCTATTCTTTAGCTCTGTGTAGTTTTCGTCATCCTCTTTGATAAAACCAAATTTCTTCATGGACTCAAAGTTTGTTCCTATGTTTGAAGTAAGTATTATTATGGTATTTCTAAAATCTACAATATGGCCCTGAGAGTCTGTAAGTCTTCCAGAATCAAGAATCTGAAGAAGAATATTGAAAACCTCTGGATGTGCCTTCTCTATCTCATCAAAAAGAATTATTGAATAAGGTCTTCTTCTAACAGCTTCTGTGAGTTGTCCTCCCTCGTCGTAACCCACATATCCTGGAGGAGAACCAATCAATCTTGAAACAGAAAACTTCTCCATATATTCACTCATGTCCAATCTTACAAGGGAATCCTCACTTCCAAATAGTATCTCCGCAAGTGCTCTTGCAAGTTCTGTCTTTCCAACACCTGTTGGTCCAAGAAAGAGAAATGAACCAATTGGCTTATCTGGATCTTTAAGACCGGCCTTTGCCCTTCTTATTGCTTTGGATATAGCCTGTATTGCCTCCTCCTGATCTACTATTCTCTTATGAAGTTCTTCCTCAAGATGAAGAATTTTCTCTCTCTCCTTCACCATTATCCTCGTTACAGGGATACCTGTCCATGTGGAAACTACTTCAGCCACATCTTCTGGTTTCACCACAGGAAATTTCTCTTCCCTTTCCTTTTTCCACTTCTCTCTCTTTTCTTCAATCAGAGCTCTTAATTTTTGCTCCTTGTCTCTTAATTTTGCTGCTTCCTCAAACCTCTGGGACTGAATGGCTTTTATCTTCTTATCCTTGATATCCTTCACCTTCTCCTCGAGTTCAACTATGTCCGGGGGTGTTACACTCGAACGAAGTCTAACCTTTGAACTCGCCTCATCTATTAAATCTATGGCTTTATCAGGAAGAAATCTTGACGTTATATACCTTGTTGAAAGTTTCACTGCTTCAATAAGGGTTTCGTCAGGTATCTTTACTTTATGGTGAGCTTCATATTTGGGCCTTAAACCTTTAAGAATTTTAATGGTATCATCGAAACTTGGCTCTTCAACTATTATTGGCTGGAATCTTCTTTCAAGAGCAGAATCCCTCTCGATGTACTTTCTATAATCTTTTAGAGTAGTTGCTCCGATGCATTGAAGCTCTCCTCTTGCAAGAGCTGGTTTTAATATGTTGGATGCATCAATTGCTCCTTCTGCACTTCCTGCACCTACAAGGGTGTGAAGTTCATCAAGAAAGAGAATTATCTCTCCTTTTGCTCTCTTAATCTCATTCAATACCCTCTTCATTCTCTCCTCAAACTCACCTCTATACTTTGTGCCTGCTACAAGAGAAGAGAGATCAAGGGCAACAATTCTTTTATTCTTCAGCAAATCTGGTATTTCACCTTTAACTATCTTTTGAGCAAGTCCTTCAACAATAGCAGTCTTACCTACACCGGGATCTCCTATAAGTACAGGATTGTTTTTCGTTCTTCTACACAGTATCTCTATTACCCTTTGTATTTCCTTCTCTCTGCCAATTACAGGGTCGAGCTTGTCATTGGATGCAAGGTGCGTTAGATCCCTTGAAAATTGATCAAGGGTTGGAGTTTTTGTCTTCCTCTGAGAAGATTCCCTCTTATTTCTACCTGAACCAAACTTTTTCTCCTCTATAAGCACATAGAGTTCTTCTCTCAACTTTTCAGGATCAACACCAAGCTCCTCAAGTATCTTTATAGCCATCCCCTCCCCTTCTTCTATTATTCCTAAAAGGATATGTTCTGTATCAACATAGTAATCACCCATTTCCTGGGCAATCATTCTTGCAAGTTCCAGAATTCTTTTAACTCTTGGAGTTAAAATTATTTTCTTTGAAGAATAGTAAACCTCCTCACTTCCAATACCTGCCACCATCTCTCTAACCTTAGAAGCAACCTGACCATACTCTACATGAAACATTGATAGAGCCTGGGAGGCAATGCCCTGACCAAGTCTTGAGAGTCCAAGCAGTATATGTTCAGTACCAATATAATTATTGTTCATTCTCTGGGCTTCTTCTTGAGCGAAGAAGAAGGCCTGTCTTGAACTATCTGTAAGATAATCCCAGAATTCCATCTTCACCTCCAGTTCCAATTTAATTATACCATTATTACATAAAAAGCCTTTTTATTTTTAGAAAAAATTTTCATTTGACTTAAAAATCTGTGGGGTGTAAATTAAAAGAAAGAGCATTAAAATCCTAAGGAGGCGCCATGAGTAAAGTAAATCTCACAAAACAGGCAATTTTTGTCCTCGAAAAAAGATACCTCAAAAAAAATGAGAAAGGGGAAGTTATAGAAAGCCCTGAGGATATGTTTGAGCGTGTGGCGAGAACAATAGCTGAAGCAGATAAGATCTATGATAAGGAAGCTGATATAGAAAAAACCTACAATGAATTCCTAAATGTAATGGAAGAGCTAAAATTCATTCCCAACTCTCCAACACTCATGAACGCAGGAAGAGAACTTGGACAACTCTCAGCCTGCTTTGTTTTACCTGTTGGAGACTCCCTCACAGAAATATTTGATGCGATAAAGCATGCTGCATTAATTCACCAATCAGGGGGAGGAACAGGCTTTTCATTCTCAAGATTGAGACCCAAAGGTGATATAGTCAAAAGCACAATGGGTGTTGCTTCAGGGCCTGTATCATTCATGAAGATATTTGATGTAGCTACCGATACTATAAAACAGGGAGGGGTAAGAAGGGGAGCAAATATGGGCATTTTAAGAGTTGATCATCCAGATATCCTTGAATTCATAACAGCAAAGGACGAAAAAGGGATTCTTACCAATTTCAATATTTCTGTGGCAATAACAGATGAATTTATGAGAAGGTACTTTGATGATGAAGAGTATGAGCTTATAAACCCGAGAAATGGGAAAGTTTGGAAAAAGTTAAGGGCAAAGTATGTTTTTGATTTAATAGCAGAACACGCCTGGAAAACAGGTGATCCAGGCGTAATTTTTATAGATACCATAAACAAACACAATCCGACACCCAATGTTGGAGATATAGAATCCACGAACCCCTGTGTGGTTGGAGATACTCTTGTAGCTACAGATGAAGGACTTGTTGAAGCAAGGGACCTTAAGAAGGGAATGAGAGCATGGAATGGTAGAGGATGGAACAAGATAGAGGAAGTTATAAATAATGGGGTCAAAAAGATATATAAAATTACTTTGAAATCTGGATTGGAAATTAGAGTAACTCCTGAGCATAAACTTATGACAGAGGATGGATGGAAAGAGGTGAGGGACTTAAAACTTCATGATAGAGTTTTTGTTCCTTTGAATTATCCAGAGGTAAAATCTAACAAAACAAAAGATATAGAATTCTTTGAACTTATTGGATATTTTATTGGAGATGGATCTTTAAGCAATTCAAATCATGTATCTTTACATGTGGGAAGTGACTTAGAGCTTGTCAATCATCTCTCTCCTATACTTGAAAGATTCTCCGGCTCCTCCTACATTATGGAGAGGGAGAACCAGTTTATAGTGGATACTCATGTAAAACAGTTTGCAGAGAAGCTAAGAGGAATTTTTGGGATAGAAACTTCCAAAAGCATAGAAAAGGAGATTCCTAAAAAATTCCTGAGGGAGGATACAGAATCCATAAAAGCACTTCTTAGGGGAATATTTTCTTCTGATGGAACAGTTTATGAATCAAAAGGAACTATCACGGTTGCTCTTTCTTCCTCCTCAAAGAAACTTCTAAAACAGGTTCAGATTCTTTTACTCTATCTCGGTATCCCATCTACATTAACAAAGGAGAAAGGGGAAGAGACAAAAACTATAAAAGGAAAAAGCTATAGAACAAACTCTACTTACAGAATTTTAATCTCTGGAGAAAGAGCGAGCTTATTCTTTGAAAAAATAGGATTTATTGGAAAAAAGAAAGAGAAGTTTAAGAAACTCGCAGGGAATAAAAATACATACTCAACACTAAAAAAGTATGAATATCAGGAAATTATAAGCATAGATGAAGATGGCGAGGAAGAAGTTTTTGATATAACTGCACCGCCAGAGTATACATGGATAACCAATGGAATATTAAGCATGGACTGTGGTGAGCAGCCTCTTCTACCTTATGAATCGTGTAATCTTGGCTCCATTGATGTATCCAAGTTTGCGGTAGATGGAAAGATTGACTATAACTCTTTGGGAGAAGTTGTAAGAACTGCAGTTCATTTTCTTGACAATGTAATTGATGTAAATAAATTCCCGCTTCCTGAAATTGAAAGGGAAACAAAAGGTAACAGAAAAATAGGATTGGGAGTGATGGGGTTTCATGATCTACTTATAAAGCTAAGGATTCCTTACGATTCAGAAGAAGCACTTAAAGTTGCAGAAGATGTGATGAGTTTTATAAGCAAGGAAGGCTGGAAGAAATCAGAGGAACTTGCAGAAAAAAGAGGAGTTTTCCCCAACTGGAAGGGAAGCGTATTTGAAAAAGAGGAAAGAAAGGTCAGGAATGCAACAATCACTACAATTGCCCCAACTGGATCTATAAGCATAATTGCTGGTTGTTCTTCTGGAATTGAACCTTTATTTGCACTTGCATTTAAGAGAAAGGTAGCTATAGGAGAGTGGAATGAGATACATCCAATATTTGAAAGGGAACTTAAAGAACGAGGACTCTATTCAGAAGAGTTGATGGATAAAGTTATTGAAGAGGGAAGCATTCAGGATATAGAAGAAATTCCAGAAGATATGAAAAGAATATACGTTACTGCACATGATATACACTGGGAATGGCACGTAAAGATGCAGGGAGCCTTTCAAAGATACACAGATAACGCTGTTTCAAAGACAGTAAATCTCCCTCAGGATGCTAAAGTTGACGAAATAAAGAATATATACCTTACAGGATATAAACTTGGTTTAAAAGGAATAACAGTATATAGAGATAGATCTAAAGAGACTCAGGTACTTATAAGAGGAAAGGAAGAGAAAAGAGGAGAGAAACTAAAACCAAGACCAAGACCTAAAATTACCTTTGGTGCCACAATAAAGATGAAGACTGGATGTGGCAACCTGTATGTAACTATAAACGAAGACGAAAATGGAATATGTGAAGTCTTTTCAACTCTTGGGAAGGCTGGTGGGTGTGCAGCATCTCAAACTGAGGCAATTTCCAGACTAATATCCCTTGCTTTAAGATCAGGAATTGACCCAGATTCCATAGTTGATCAATTAAAGGGAATCAGGTGTCCAAATCCAACATGGCAGGATGGAGATAAAATTCTATCCTGTGCAGACGCTATTGCCAAAGCAATAGAAAAGTATCTTTCCATGAGAAAAGAGGAAAAGAAAAAGATAGTTGTTGAGGAGAAGGCAGAGGAAGAAAGTGAAGAGGAACCTAAGATAAATCTTGACATACCTTTATGCCCTGAATGTGGAACTCCAATGATAAGTATTGAGGGTTGCTGGACGTGTCCAAAGTGTGGATACTCAAAATGTGACTGATGAGAGAGCATGCCAGTTTATTAATAATCAACGCATCAGAGATAGTAACACCAGAAGGGAATGTGCCGAAAAAAGGTGAAAGCTTAAAAGAATTAAAAGTCATTAAAGGTGGCGGTATAGCCATAAAAGATGGAAAGATTGTTGATGTTGGAGAGAGTGAGAGAATAAGGGATGTATATTCAGGAGAAAAGGAAATAGATCTTTCTGGTGAAAGTATTGTTTTACCTTCTTTTGTTGAAGCCCACACGCACCTTGTTTTCGGTGGAACAAGAGAGGAAGAGTTTCTTATGAGACTATCTGGCGTAAGTTATCTTGAGATTCAAAGGAAGGGGGGAGGAATATACTCCACAGTAAGAGCAACAAAATCCCTTGAAGACGCTAAACTCATAGAAAGAGCACTCTCCTTTATAGAAAAAGGAGAAACCCACGGTATTTCAACCTTTGAAATAAAAAGTGGCTATGGTCTCTACATTGAGGATGAAATAAGGATATTAAAAATTATAAAAGAAGTGAAGAAAAGAAATAAAAATATTATTTCCACCTTCCTACTTCACCTTCCACCAAAGGGAATTGATAGAAGTGCTTATTTTAAGAAAGCTATTGAAAACCTAAAATTTATAAAGGATGAAGAACTTTCAGACTTTGTTGACATATTCGTTGAGAAGGATGCCTTTTCAAAGGAAGAAGCATATACCTTCCTATCTGAAGCAAAAAAACTTGGATTTAAAACCTCTATGCATGTTGATCAATTTAACACTATTGGTGGAATTGAAGTGGCTATAGAGTTGAATCTAAACTCCGTGTCTCATCTTGATAAAACAGATACAGAATCTCTTAAAGAGCTAGCCAAAAAAGATATAGTGGGAATTATATTTCCAACAGAGAGAATGTTTCTTTTAAAAGAGGGAGGATTGGGAAGACGGATTGCTGACAGTGGCGTTCCTCTGGCAATATCAACAGACTTCAATCCGGGAACGTCACCTACAATAAACTTTTATCTTGTTCTATCTCTTTCTGTTATAAGAGAAGGTCTTTCCATTGAAGAAGCAATAAATGCTTCTACCATAAACCCTGCTTTCGCTCTATCCATCCATGAGAATACTGGAAGTATAGAAAAAGGGAAATCAGCTAATCTTCAGATTCTCTCGCTTAAAACATACAAACTCATACCTTACTTCTTTGGAATGAATTATTTAAAATATCTTATAAAGAATGGAGAGGTAAAACATGCATTTTGACAGAGAAAAAATTATAGAAGCGATGAGGATGATCATTGATGCCATTGGAGAGGATAACAACAGAGAAGGACTTAAAGAGACTCCAGAAAGAATTGCAGATATGTTTGAAGAGATATTTAGAGGACTATATACAGATCCACGAAGCTTCTTAAAATCCCAGTTTGTGGAGGAAAGACATCAGGAAATGGTTATCTTAAGAAATATCTCTTTCTTTTCAATGTGCGAGCACCACTTCCTCCCTTTCTTTGGAAAAGCCCATGTAGGATACATACCAAACGGGAAAATCGTTGGCATTTCAAAAATTGCAAGGGTTGTAGATACGCTCGCAAGGAAACCACAACTTCAGGAGAGACTTACAAGTGAAATTGCAGATATCATATTTGAGGAACTTGAACCACTTGGACTTGGTGTGGTTCTCGAGGCAGAACATTTGTGTATGGTAATGAGAGGAATAAAGAAACCTGGCAGTTTAATAGTAACATCAGCAATAAGAGGTTCATTTAGAAAATACGCCTCAACAAGAAGTGAATTTCTGTATCTTATCTCAAGAGGAAGGACAAATGGAATATAGAATAAAGGAAATACATCTTGACGAAAGGGAAGTAGAGAAAGAGCTCGAAAGGATAGAAGTTCATCCAGTTGGAATATCTATTATGAAAAATAAGGGTAAAATAAGATTTCTGAAGATAGAAAATATAGATGTAAGAGCAGCAAATATTCTAAAACAGGAGATGCTTTCCATTGGAGGAGAAGTTGCTTTATCCAGAGATGCATTTTATCTTGGAAAGAATGAGTGCAGGGCAATTGTTATGGGAACAGTTCATCACTTCAACAGACTGATTCCAAAACTCAAACTCCAGCCTTTTGGTTTGAAGGATCTCGCAGAGGAGATGGAGAAAATAATACATAGGACTCCAGTAAAAGCTACAAGGATAGGGGATACTCTTTTTGAGTGGGGAAAAAGAACCTATATAATGGGCATAATAAACTTAACTCCAGATTCCTTTTCAGGAGACGGACTCTACTCAAAAGAAAGATTTGTTGATAATGCTTTGGGTTATGCCTGTCTCCTCAGAGAATGGGGGGCAGATATAATTGATATAGGAGGAGAGTCAACAAGACCGGGAAGTGAAGAAGTATCCTACGAGGAGGAGAGAAGAAGAGTAATACCTGTATTGAGAAAACTCGTGAAAGATATTGATTGCCCTATTTCAGTGGATACAAATAAATGGGAGATAGCAAAAGAGGCACTTCACCTTGGTGCAAGTATGATAAATGACGTCTGGGGGTTAAAAAAAGACAAAGAGATGGCAAAGATCGTTGCAAAATACAATGTTCCAGTGGTAATAATGCATTCTATAGATGGAAGAGGTGGACCTCCTCCAGAGGGGTATTATAAGGATGTTGTGAGTGATGTGTACTTCTCTCTTAAAGAAAGGATTGAATTTGCCCTTGAGAATGGAATAAAACCTCATAATATAATAATAGATCCGGGAATAGGCTTTGGAAAAGGAACAGAGGAGAATATAAAGATACTCTCAAAGCTTTCTGAATTTAAAACTCTGGGATATCCCCTTCTTGTTGGAACGAGCAGAAAGAGTTTTATAGGTGATATTCTCTCTCTACCACCTGAAGAAAGATTGGAGGGAACTATATCAAGCGTTGTAACCTCAATTGCAAAAGGAGTTGACATTGTAAGAGTGCATGATGTAAAGGAGATAAAGAGAGCAACTATAGTTGCTGATAGGATACTAAGATGAAAGTATTCTTAAAAGGTATGGAATTTTTCGCCTATCACGGCGTTAATAAAGAGGAAAAAATTCTTGGACAGAGATTCAAGGTGGATGTGGAATTTTATGTAGACGAAGTAAAGGGAGATAATATCGATAATACGGTAAGTTACTCCTATGTTTATAAACTGGTAAGAGAAATTGTGGAGGGAAAAAATTTTAACCTTATGGAATCCCTTGCAAAGGAAATTGGGAATGAGATCTTAGCAATAGACAAAGTTAAAGAGGTGCTGGTGAAAGTGATCAAGGTTTCTCCTCCAATAGATGGAATTCTTGAGGAAGCAGGAGTAGAATACAGGAAGAAGAAATGAGGATTGTGTTTTTTGATTTTGAGACAACAGGGTTGAATCCTGATTTAGATAAAATTATCGAAGTTGGAGCCGTAAAGAGTGAAAACGGAAAGATACTCTCTTCATTTTCTGTGGTAATAAACCAGAGAATCCCCCTGCCTCCAAAGATATCAAAAATAACTGGACTAACAGATGAAGAAATATTAAGGAATGGAAGGGAAGAGAGGGAAGTTATGAATGAATTTTTTGAGTTTATCGGAAACGATCCTCTTGTGGGACACAATGCCATATACTTTGATGTACCATTCATTGAAAAGTATCTTGGAATGCCAATAAAAAACAGAGTTTCAGATACATTAATAATATCAAAATTTCTCCTTCCAGGTTTAAGATTCCACAGTTTGAGGCGTGTAGCTTCGAACTTTGGAATTCCCTGGAATGAGAATCACAGAGCTCTTGAGGATGCTATACTCGCCATGAACCTGTGGGAGAAGTTAAAGGAGAGAGCTAAAACAATTGATGGGGATTTCATTAAAAATTATATAGAGAAATTATATAAAAATGATTTTAAAATCCTTGATGCTTTTTATCTATTTTTAGAGGATCTATGAAGAAACCTCTTAGCATGCGAATAAGACCAAAAACTTTTGATGAATTTGTGGGACACAAAGATGTATTAACAAGGGATTTCAAAGAGAAAATAAGGAGCGGGAATGTTTTTCATCTTATTCTATGGGGACCACCTGGAAGCGGAAAAACAACACTTGCTCTCCTTATAGAAAAGGAGAGTGGTCTGGACCTAATAAGAGTGTCAGGAGCTGAGGTAGGAATAAAGGACATAAGGAAAATAATAGAGGAAGCAAAGAAGAAAAGGGAATTCTTTAAAAAAGAAACCATTCTTTTTATAGATGAAATCCATAGATTAAACAGAAAGGAACAGGATTTTCTTCTCTCTTTCGTAGAGAATAGAGACATTGTCCTTATCGGGGCAACCACTGAAAATCCATACTTCTACATAGTTCCGCCTCTTCTCTCAAGGTGTTTTCTCATAGAGCTCTCACCATATTCAGAGGAAGAGATGAAAAGTATACTTGAGAAGGGACTAAAGGAGACAGGAATAGAACTTAATGGAGAAGCAAAGGATTTCATTGTAGAATTATCCAGGGGAGATGCAAGGTTTCTACTAAACATACTTGAGTCTTTAGAGGGAGATATAAAGAAATCTTTTACAAAGGAAGAGATACAAAAATTTGTTCTCTCAAAAAGGATTAAATTTGATAAAGTTGAAGAGCACTACAATCTAATCTCAGCTCTAATAAAAAGCATAAGGGGTTCAGACCCTGATGCTTCTTTGTACTACCTTATGAGATTAATTGAGGGTGGGGAAGACTTAAACTTTATTACAAGAAGACTTATAATCCTCTCGTCAGAGGATATAGGTCTTTCTGATCCATTTTCCCTTGTCCTTGCCACAAGTGGAGCAGAAGCAGTGGAAAGAGTAGGGCTACCTGAAGCGAAATTGATTCTTTCGGAATTGGTTCTATATCTTTCTAAAGCCCCAAAGAGTAACAAAGTTCTAACAGCGATGAAACTTGCATTAGAGGATGTAAAAAAATATGGAAACATACCGGTACCTTTACATCTCAGGAATCCATCGGTGAAGGGGCTTAAAGAAATTGGATGGGGTAAAGGTTATATATATCCACATGACCATCCAGAGAAAAAAATAGAGTATCTACCAAAAGAGCTTAAGGGAAGAAAATACCTAAAGTAGCTTTTATAAATAATAAAATTCTTTAAATTACAATTCTAATCACATTTTTTAAATTTGAATTTATAGTAAATTTCCTTATAATTCATAAAAATGGAGAGAGTCTTAAAGTGCATAAGATGTGGAAAAGAATATTCTCTTTTAACTGGAAGATACACATGCCAGTGTGGTGGGCTTCTTGACGTTCACATAAGGAATGAAGAAAATCTTTCTTATCTAAAGGATGTGTGGGAGAAGAGGGTGGGGAGTAGAAAAAGTATTGATGAAAGCGGAGTCTGGAGATTCAGGGAGTTGGTGCTTGACCTTAACGAAGATGAGATAGTCACATTTCCTGAAGGGAAAACAAACCTATATGACATATCCGATGAGATAAAGGGAGTTAAAGGGGTATTCCTAAAACATGAAGGGGAGAATCCAACAGGCTCTTTCAAGGATAGAGGAATGACGGTGGGAGTAACTTTCGCAAAAAAGCTGGGATATAGAATTGTGGCATGCGCTTCCACTGGAAACACATCAGCATCAATGACTGCTTATGCAAAAAGAGGAGGACTCATCCCTATAGTTTTCCTTCCAAAGGGAAAAATTGCACTTGGCAAACTCTCGCAGGCTCTTTCCTATGGAGCAAAGACAATTCAAATTGAAGGTGATTTTGATGATGCTATGAGAATCGTAAAGGAGATTTCTAAAAAGTATAAAATATACCTTTTAAACTCGCTAAATCCAATAAGACTTGAGGGGCAAAAGACGATTATAATTCACACATTTTTTCAATTAAACTGGGAGGTGCCTGACTGGATAATACTTCCTGGAGGAAATCTTGGAAATACATCAGCTTTTGGAAAAGCACTTATGGAGCTTAAAAAATTCAAAATAATAGATAAGATTCCAAAAATTGCTGTTATACAGGCAAAGGAAGCAAACCCTTTCTACCTTTCATTTAAAAACAACTGGGATTTTAAACCGAGGAAAGCAGAAACAGTTGCAACGGCAATAAGGATTGGAAATCCAGTAAACTTTGAAAAGGCCAAACGAACCATAGATTTCACAAAAGGATTTGTTGAAGAGGTTGCTGACAGAGAAATTCTTATGGCAAAAGCAAAAATTGATTCCATGGGAATAGGATGCGAACCAGCATCAGCAGCTTCCCTTGCAGGTTTGATTAAAATGATAGAAAAGGGAATCGTTAAATCTTATGAAAGTGCTGTTTTAATTCTTACGGGAAATCTCTTAAAAGATCCAGACATAGTAACAAAGTTTCATATGGGAGAAATTGAGGGAATCCCTGAAGAGATGATAAACAGACCTATCACTGTAAAAAATGAGATAAAGGAAGTGGAGAGTCTTATCGAAAGAATTATGGAGGAGAATCTATGATAATAATGAAATTTGGAGGAACCTCTGTAGGAAGCGCTGCAAGGATAAGAAATCTTAAAAATATTCTGGCAAAAAATAGAGAGGAAAAAGTGGTTGTTGTGTCTGCTATGAGCGGAGTAACTGATTTACTGATAAAGGCTGGAAAACTCTCCCAGGTGGGGGATAAGAAATATCTAAACGAGTATGTAAACATAAGGGACAGGCATATATCTGTTATGGAGGAGCTCTTTAAAGAGCGGCTTGAAAATGTAGAGACACTTCTTGAAGAACTTTTAAATATACTAAAAAGTATAGAGGTTCTCGGGGAATTAACGCCCAGAGCTCTTGACACAATAGCTTCCTTCGGGGAGAGAATGATTGTAAGAATAATTTCAGAGTATTTAAATAGATCTGGAATTAAATCTGCATACATTGATGCAAACTCCTTTCTTATAACAACAGATGAATTTGGAAATGCGAGTCCAATATATGCTGAGATTGAGAAAAGAGCTAATAATATATTTAATAAAGATCTGCTTCCAAAGGAAACAACACCAATAGTTACGGGGTTTATAGGCAGCACGAAAGATGGAAGAATAACCACCCTTGGGAGAGGAGGAAGTGACTTTACAGCAACAATTTTAGGGAGAGTTCTTGCTGCAAGAGAGGTATGGATATGGACAGATGTTGATGGGGTAATGACAGCTGACCCCAGAATCACTGAGGATGCAAAACCACTTCCATACATCTCATACATTGAAGCAGCAGAACTCTCCTACTATGGAGCAAAGGTTCTTCACCCAAAAACCCTTTCACCTGTTATGGAAAAAAATATACCTGTAAGAATAAAGAATACCTTTAATCCTGATTTTCCCGGTACAGTAATTGTTAAAAGGGTAAGAAAGGATAAAAATATAATTAAATCTCTAACCTATATAAAAAATCTCTCACTTGTAAGTGTTAACGGAAGAGGAATGCTTGGTGTTCCGGGAATTGCTGCAAGAGTTTTTAAATCTGCATGGAAGAGTAAAACAAACATACTCATGATATCTCAATCCTCCTCAGAACAAAATATTTGCCTCGTGGTGAAGAAGGAAGAGGCAGATAATTTTATAAAATGCCTGAAAGAGGAATTTGAAAGGGAAATTGAAAAGAAGGAAATTGAAGGCGTATTAAAAGAAGATGGAGTCGCTATAATCTCAGTTATAGGAGCGGGAATGAAAGGAACCCCTGGAATTGCTGGAAAGGTTTTCTCCACTCTGGGAAGACACGGAATAAATATAATTGCCATTGCACAGGGTTCATCTGAATACAATATCTCTTTTGTGGTTAAAGAGAGAGAAGTTAAAGAAGCAGTTAAAGCTCTACATATAGAATTAGGTTTATCTCTGGATAAAGAGGGAATAAAGGTAGTAGAAATTGTGCAGTTTGGCGTTGGAAAAGTTGGGAAAAGTCTTATTGAATTAATCCTGTCGGAAAGAAAAAGAATTGAAAAGGAAGAAAGAATAAGAATTGTTTATAGAGGTGTTTTAAGAAGTAACTCCTATATTTTAGGTGAAGAGACAGAGAAGTATATAAAAGAGAAGGATTTCCAGTTTCCTAATAAGGGTAAACCAAATTTGTCAGATTTTGTAAAAAAAAGGAACACCGTGTTTGTTGATGTTACCAACTCAGATGAAACTACCGATATTCTCATAGATGCATTAAGATATGGAGCGAATGCGGTCACATCCAATAAAAAGAATCTTGTAAAAAACTTCAAAACATTTAAAAGCCTTACAAGTTCTCACGGGAAGTTCTACTTCGAAACTACCGTTGGAGCATCTCTTCCTGTAATAAAAACTTTACTAAATTTAATGGAGACAGGTGATAGGATAAAAAGGATCGTATCCCTACCCAGTGGCTCTCTATCCTTCATCTTCTATCATCTGAATAGAGGAAAGGATATCACTGATGCAATAGAACTTGCTATGAAACTCAGCTATACAGAACCAAATCCTATGGATGATCTAAAGGGAACAGATATTTTAAGAAAAACTTTAATCCTTGCAAGAATTATAGGAAAGAAACTTGAATTATCTCATATAGACTTCGAGGAATTTGTTGAATCCAACTCTCTTGAAGAATTCAGAAAAACAGAGATAAGAAGCTTTAGAGATAGAATCAATAAGATGAGAGAAGGTGGTTTTGTTTATCCTGTATCAAGGATTGAAGGAAGAAAGGTTAAAGTTTCTCTCGAAGTTTTTAGCAAAAATTCGGAATTCTACAATCTAAAGCCAGGTGAAAATATCTTTCTCATATATACCGTAAGATATAAGAAAAATCCTGTTATAATTAAAGGCATAGGGGCAGGACCTTTAATTACAGCCTCAGGTGTATTGTCAGATATTTTAAGAATAGGGAGAGAGATATGATAAATGTATCGATTCTTGGAGCCACAGGAGCAGTAGGTCAGAGATTTGTTCAAATATTATCCGAACATCCGTGGTTCAAAATAAGTTCTATCTTTGCATCGGAAAAGAAGAGAGGAGAGAAGTATAAAAATGCTGTAAAATGGATACTTGAAGGAGGAATTCCGGAAAGTATTGCCCATCTTCCCCTTCTATCTTTAGAAAGGGATCAGCCAGAGAAAATAGTATTTTCGGCTCTTCCATCATCTATTGCCTTTGATGTAGAGGAGAGACTATCGAAAAATGGGCATTATGTATTCAGTAATGCAAGCAGTCACAGGTATGACGATTTTGTTCCGATAGTTGTGCCAGAGGTCAATCCAGAACATCTTGAAGCTATAAGGTATCAAAAAAGAAAGGGAGTTATAATTACAAATCCTAACTGCTCCACAGCTGGTCTCGTAATCTCACTAAAACCTATTATGGATAGATTTGGAATAGAGAGAGTAACCCTCTTTACAATGCAAGCTCTATCAGGAGCTGGGTTTCCCGGAGTCCCCTCTCTTTCTATTCTGGATAATATTATTCCTTACATAGAAAAAGAGGAGGAAAAGATAAAATTGGAAAGTAAAAAAATTCTTGGGAAATTTAACGGGAAATTTGTCCCTGGTAGTTTTAAAGTGTATGCAAGGTGTAATAGGGTTATGGTAAGAGATGGTCATATGGAAGTCGTATTTGTAAAAACAGAAAAGAACCCGTCTCTTTCTGAATTAAAGAAGTCTTTTATAGAATTTGAAGGATTGCCTCAAAAGTTACACCTGCCAACGGCACCTGAAAAACCAATAGTCGTAAGAGAGGAAATTGATAGACCACAGCCTTTCTTTGACAGATTCAACGGAAAGGGAATGAGTATAACTGTAGGTAGAATAGAGAAAACGGAAGAAAGTTTCTTTACATTTACACTCATCTCTCACAACACTATAAGGGGGGCAGCAGGAGGAAGTATTCTAAATTTAGAACTTGCATTAAAATTAGAGCTTTTGGAGGGATTATATGTATAAGAGAGACAATTTAAACACCATCTTTGAAAATTATATAGTCTTTAGGGAACTTAATCCTTTAAGAAAGGAATTGCCTTCCTTTTCGGAATTAAAGAAACAGCTAAAATTTGACTTTCTTCCAAGAAAGAAAGATCCTGAATATGCAAAAGTTTTGTCCTTTCTATTCAAAAAGATAGGAGATTTTGAAAAAGTAATATACTTTGGAGACACCTATCTAAACGATGGGAATGTTATCAAAAACCTCACAGAACTTGATGAATATGAAGTCTCTGGTGTTATAACAGAGGAGAGGGAACAGGATTATATAAAGTTTAAAGGGAATATAATAATTAATACAAAGTGGAGAAATCTCCTACCAATTCTTGAGATCCTTGAGAGGAGAGGTTTCTTACTTGACGAAAAAACCATTGTTGTTATAGATATTGATAAAACCTTCATAGGAGCAAGAGGAAGAAACAATAAAGCCATTGACAAAGCGAGAATGGATGCAATTACATCCATAATAAAGGATGCTTTAGGTGGAATTGAAGAGGATAGATTTGATTATGTATATTCCAGGCTGAATAGAAGAAGTCTTCATTCCTTCACAGGAGATAATCAGGATATAGTGGCAATTATGAGTATTCTTTTCTATGGAGACTACTATGCTCTTGGAAGGTTTATAAGAGAGTTTTACGCCGGAAAATGGAGAGAGCCCTTAGAATTCTTTAATACCATAACAATCTCACCTAATGAGAAAGCATATAAACTACTGGAGGAGGTTAAAGAGAATCTTCTAAAGAAAAACCCAACCGCTTTTCCAACATTTAGAGAAAGGGAGTTTAGTTGCACTCTAAAAAGAATGGATTTCCTTCCAGATATAAGTGATGTAAGGAAACTACTAAACGAAGAGATATTAATTACAAAGGAAGTGTATGATGTGGGCCTTATTGCAAAAAAGAAAGGTGCCCTTGTCTTTGGGCTTTCAGACAAACCAGAACTTTCATCCATTCCCAAGGGAAGAAAAAAATCCCCAGCTATTTATTTGAAACAAGCAAAAATTTTTCCAAAATAGCAAATTAAAACTTGACAAGAAGGCTATTTACGTATAATATAATAAACGAGGTGGGCGGTTAGTTCAGAGGTAGAACGCTTCGTTGACATCGAAGAGGTCGGTGGTTCGAGTCCACCATCGCCCACCATTTTTAAATCCCCCCGTAAGGAAGGTGAGAGATGAACATTTTTGTTAAAAATATTGGAAAGGAAATGGAAATTGATGAAGGTGATAACCTTTTTAAAATTTTACACCTTTTACCAGAGGATAACTATGTGGGGGCTATCGTAAATGATACAGTGGTAGATTTCTATTATCAGCCTGAAGAGGGTGACAAGATAGAATTTATAACCCATGATAGTGAGAAAGCTCTTGATATTTTAAATCATTCCACCTCTCATATACTTGCATGGGCTGTTAAATCTCTTTTTAAGGGCGCAAAACTTGGTATAGGTCCTTCCATAAAGAACGGATTTTATTATGATTTCCTTGTAGAAAAACCTTTCACTCCAGAGGACATTGAGAAAATAGAAAACAAAATGAGAGAGCTTTTAACCAGAGAATACAAATTTGAGAAAGAGGAAATATCAAAGGAAAGGGCAAAGGAATTATTCAAAGACGAGAAGTTTAAACTGGAACTTATAGATGAGCTTGAGGAAGAAACAATAAGTATATATAAAGTTGGGGAATTTGTGGATTTATGTAGAGGTCCACACTTGCCCTCAACAAAATACATCTGTCTCTTATACACATCTGACGCTGCCGACGAAGGCTTAGGTGTAGATCTCG